>JADFQH010000231.1 GCA_022561895.1 Methanobacteriota archaeon
GGCGTTGGTTTGAAGCGCGCGCGACGGCGAACAGCTGATCAGTCGAGACACGCGGCGACGAGTTCGAGCATGCGCTCCCCTCGAACTTCGTCGGCAAACAGCGGCACACGTTTGACATCGTGGCCCCGGAAGAGTTCTTGCGAACGGGTGAGCGCACCCTGTTGAACCTTCCACCGGCGCTTACAGAACTCACAGTTCTCGGTGTCCGGCGAGACGAAATCCTCGGAATCGCCGCCGGCGACGTCCGCGAAATCCTCCATCACGCGGTTGACGACGACCGTCGAAACGGGGATCTCGAACTCCTCTAACCGGGCGAGCAGGCGTTTCGACTCGACGACGCTCATCTCCTCGGGGACCATCACGATTCGGAAATCGGTTTTCGTGGGATCTCGGAGCGTGGCTCTGAGATGTTCGATCCGCTCGCGGAGTTCGTCCAGATCGGCGATCCCCGCTTCGGGGGACTGCCCGCCCCCGAACATCCCCTTCATCTCGCCGACCATCCCCTGCATCCGTTGGCGGAACTGGAGCAGTCGACCGACCATCGAGTCCATCACCTCGGGGAGTTCGAGCAGTCGAAGCGTGTGGCCCGTCGGCGCGGTGTCGATCACGACGCGGTCGAACCGGTCGTCGTCGAGATACTGAAGGAGCTGACGCATCGCCGCCGCCTCGTCCGCGCCGGGCATCGACCCGCCCGAGAGGAGATCGCCGAGTCCGCCCTCGCCCGCCTCGCTTTCATCGCCCATTCCTTCGCCACCCATCCCCTCATCTCCCATCCCGCTACCGCCGAACATTCCTTCGAACCCCCCTAACGGGTTCTCGCCGCCGAGCATCCCTTCGTCCGTCGCTTCATCGGGATCGATCTCGGCGGCAAAGAGGGGAATATCCTCGCGGATCCGCGCTGGCTCGCTTGGAATCGGGGTTTCGAACGTGTCCGAAAGCGAGTGGGCAGGGTCGGTCGAAACGACTAATGTGCGCGTTCCGTCAGCGGCGCTCGCGAGTGCGGTCGCAGCGGCCATCGTCGTTTTGCCGACGCCGCCTTTCCCCCCGTAGAGGACGTAGTCGGGGGCTTCGATCCCCGAGGGGACGGAGACCTCCACGTCCTCGATCTCCTCGACAGGTTCGACATCGAGTTCGGCCATACCCGCTGTTCTTTGTCGAACGCCCTGTACCCGTCGGTCCCGGCTCAGTGATCTTCCAGCGATAGTCTTCGGGATCCGGAATCCTGTTGTAATTATTCGATAGTAGACAGCTCATTTCAGTACGTCTGGAACGAAGCGTATGGGTGTAGCACCTATTTCTGACGGTTCAGTTGCTCGGAAAATGATACTCAACATACGTCTTTAAGCCGTTACGGGGCGTACTCATACGCGATTCTCGGTCGCCAAACGACCAGTGATCGAAGCGACAGATGGCGATACACAGACGACAGCCGGAGGAAACGTCGGATGAGTGGCAACCCGAGAGAACGACGACGAAAGCGGTGGTCTACCCGAACTACGGATCATCGGATGTCGTTCGGACTACGGAGGTCGAAAAACCCACTCCCGGCGACGATGAACTACTGATACGAGTACATGAAACGGTCGTGACCCAAGCGGACATGCACTTTCGGACGGGCACGCCATTGGTCGCGAGACTTTTCGCTGGGATCCGCAGACCCAAAAAGCGACCGGGCGGTGAGTTCGCCGGAGGGATCGAAGCAGTTGGGAAGGACGTCACCCTGTTCGAGACGGGAGACCGTGTGTTCGGCTCTACCGTGCCCGGTATGGGTGGGCATGCCGAGTACGTCTGTCTGCCCGAAGACGGTGTGATCGCCACAATACCGGCGGGCATGACCGACGAGGACACAGCGGGCGTCTGTGATGGAGGCTTGACGGCGCTGTATTTCCTCAGAGACAAGGCGAACATCCAACGCGGACAACGCGTCCTGATCAACGGCGCGTCCGGTTCGGTCGGTTCGTATGCGGTCCAGCTAGCGGACTACTTCGGGGCGCACGTGACGGGTGTATGCAGCACCGCAAACGTCGAGTTGGTCCGGTCGCTGGGTGCCGACGAGGTCATCGATTACACTGAAGCGGAGTTCACCGAACGTGCCGAGACCTACGACATCGTGTTCGACGCGGTCGGAAAGAGTTCCTTCTCGCGGTGCAAGCGGGTGTTAGCCCCGAAGGGAGTCTATCTCACGACGGTCGCTTCGCCGACTGTCCTCCTTCAGATGACATGGACTATGCGCCGTGGCAAGCGGGCGATCTTCGCCGCCGCGGGTCTACACCAACGTACAGATGACCTGCTCTTTCTCAGAGAGCGTATCGAGACGGGGGAGATAACAGCGGTCGTCGATAGACGCTACCCCTTCGAGGAGATCGCCGAGGCGCACAGATACGTCGAGGGAGAACACAAAAAGGGAGCCGTCGTCATAGCGCTTGAATAGTCTACCCCGGTAGCGTGACGTGATACGAAAACTCCTTCTCAAGCGAAAAAATCCGAAAGGCGATCCGCAGCCTCCTCCGCACGCGGCGTCACCAGCGCGAAACGGAGCCAGTCAGCGCGCGACGAGCCGAACGCCTCGCCGGGCATACCTGCCACTCCAGCCTCGTCGATCAGGCGTTCGACGTTGTCGAGCGTGCCCGGAAACCCGTCGAATCGCGCAAGGACATAGAAGGCTCCATCGGGGCGGGTGTAGCGCGCTCCGGCCGCATCGAGCGCCTCGGTGAAAGCGTCGATCCGCTCTCTGAGCATCGCGCGATTCGCTTCGTAGTACTCCGGACCCGTCTCACGAAGCGCCTTCAAAACGGCGTACTGGGCGGGCCGCGACCCAGTGACGTTGACGAGCATGTGACGCGTCCGTGCGGGTTCTGCGAGTTCGGGCGGCAAAACAGCGTAGCCGACCCGAAATCCCGTGATCGCCATCGACTTCGAGAAGCCGCTCGTGACCGCTCTGTGGGGCGAATCGACCGATAGCGCGCTCGAAAACCGCCCCGAGTAATCGAAGTGGTCGTAGACCTCGTCGCTTACGAGAATCGCATCGAACTCTTCTACGATCCCGACGAGTTTTTCTACTGTTTTCTCGCCGTAAACCGCCCCCGTCGGGTTGTTCGGTGAGTTGACGACAACGGCGGCGGTGTCGCTGCTCGCGCGCTCGCGGACCGCGGCGGCGTCGAGTCGGCCGTCCTCCTCGGCAGGGACGTACACGGGCTCGCCGCCCAACATCTGAATCTTGCCTGGGTAGTAGGGATAGACCGGATCGGTGAGGATCACCTCGGTTCCGGCGTCCCGATCCAGCGCTTCCGCCATCGCCAGATAGTTTGCCTCGCCCGCGCCGTTCGTGACGATCACAGATTCGAGAGAAACGTTCCTCCGAGAAGCGATCTCCTCGCGGAGTTCCAGAAGGCCGTCGCTCGGGGGGTACTGGAACCGCTCGACCGGAAGCTCCGCGTACTCGCAAAGCCCGTCTCTGAGCGCCTCGGGCGGCTCCCAGTCGGGGTTGCCGCTGACCATGTCGATCACATCCCGGTCGGCTGCCTCGGCGTACTGCATCACCTGAAAGAAGAGAGGTTTCTCGTAGTCCATATCCCTGCTCGGAACCGAGCAAGCCTCGTTCTTTCGAACTCCCCATAGTTATGCCCTACCTCGTTCTATTCCTACTATGAGCGCAGACGAGGAAGCAATCCGAGAGTACTACGAATACGTCGACAGCGAGGCCTACGACGACCTATTCTCGCTCTTCGCCGAAGACATCATCTACCACCGCCCCGGTCAGGACCCCATCGAGGGAATGGAGCAGTTTCAAACGTTTTATCACGAGATCCGGCCGATCGAACGCGGTTCGCACACCGTCGCGGAGCTCGTTATCGACGATGAAACGATCGCCGTACGGGGGCGATTCTCGGGCATTCTCGACGGAACGCAGGTCGAGTTCGGATTTTCCGATTTCCACCGATTCAACAGCGAGGGACTGGTCGAAGAGCGCTGGAGCTACACGGATACGGGTCGAGTGTGAGCGAACGGATCGAAAAGCGGGTCGGCGAGGCGCTGCGCGAGAGTGGGGCGACGGTCGCCACCGCCGAGTCCTGTACCGGTGGACTCGTCTGCTCGCTTTTGACTGATATACCGGGATCGAGCGACTACGTCGATCGGGGCTTTGTCACCTACGCCTACGACGCCAAACGTATTATGCTGGGCGTGAGTCGGGAAGCGCTCGACGAACACGGTGCAGTGAGCGAACCGGTGGCCCGCGAAATGGCTCGTGGCGCACGCGACGTCGCCGACGTGACGTGGGGCGTTTCGACCACTGGGATCGCCGGACCCGACGGCGGAACCGAGGACAAGCCCGTCGGAACGGTCTTCATCGGGATCGCATACGCCGCGCCATGGGGGTCGGGCGATTCCCGCGTAACCGTCACTCGATACGAGTTCGATGGGGAGAGAACTGAGATCAAAGGGAAAATCGCTCGGCAGGCCCTTTCCGATCTCCTCGGGGAACTCCGGCGTCTGACGTAACCTTATTATCCACTCATGACAAATATTGGATAGATGAACAAACGCGGGCACGTGCTGAACGCGGTGTTTCTCGCCATCGGTCTCGGGTATATCGTCAAGCCCTCGGGCGATATCGAGACGTTCGTGACGATCGCGGAGATCTTCGTTCCGATCGTTCTCGGTGCGCTCTTTCCCGACGTTGACACCGCATTCGGAAGACACCGAAAAACCCTGCACAATCTGCCGGTGCTCCTGATCTTTCTCGCCTACCCCATCTACTTCGCCAACCTCCAGTGGGTCTGGGTCGGCGTCCTCAGTCACTACATCCTCGACGTGTTAGGGAGCAAGCGCGGGATTGCGCTCTTCTATCCGTTCTGGAGCCGGGAGTTCGGCCTTCCACTCGGAGTCCCGGTACGAAGTCGGTGGTCCTCGCTTGTGATGGTTCTCGTCACCGTTTTTGAACTCGCGCTTGCCGCTGCGATACTCTACTGGCTTCCAACCGAGACGGCCACTAGTGCGCTTTCGCTGCTTGGCGCACGGTAGCGGGTCAGTACACCGCACTTTCGTCGAATCGCCCCTCGTAGAAGGGGTGGCGCGGATGGGTTGCCTCCATCCCCGAGAGCACGATCC
>JADFQH010000232.1 GCA_022561895.1 Methanobacteriota archaeon
CTGCGATGTTCGTTACCGATGAGTTCAACAGCACGAACTATCTCTTCATCGCCTTAGCACTCGACGACCGAAACACCCTGTTTACGGCCCCACATGTCCTGTGCCTATTGGCCGATCGAGGTATTCTCGATAATCGGTACGTCGCTGGCCTATTGACGTACTACGTCGAGACGAAAGGCTGGGATCGACAGTACGTTGCCCAACTGCGAAAGAAACACCTCATCGATTGATGGCCGATCTGATGGATCACCGCACCAATTGAAAATCCCACTCACGACGGATTGTGCAAGTCGGATTCATCAGTCACTACGTGACAGATGAACACCATCGTCGCACAACGACACCGGTTTACTCGCCCGCCGGATTTCAAGAGCTATGCTGGCGTTCGCGTGGTACGTTGCGCTCACTCTCGTTGGGACGGCCGTCGTCTGGCGGGCAAGCGGCTGGCTCGAATCCTCGTCCGACCGCCTGTCGGCATATTATGGCTTGCCCGCGATCGTCCAGGGATCGATCGTCGTCGCCGTCGGCTCCAGTTTTCCCGAACTCGCCACCGCCGTCATCGCCCCGCTCATTCACGGCGAGTTCGAACTCGGTGTTGGCGCGATCATCGGCTCTGCGATCTTCAACGTCCTCGTGATCCCCGCGCTCGCAGCGATCGCCAGTCCGGGCTCGCTGAACGCCGGCCGAGATATCGTTTATAAGGAAGCCCAGTTCTACATCATCTCAGTTGCCGTCTTCCTGCTCATGTGCTGCTTTGCGGTGATCTACTACCCGACCGTCGACGGGGGCGTTTCCGGCACGATCACGCCCGGCCTCGCGCTGATCCCGCTTGGAACCTACCTCCTCTATCTCTTCATCCAGTATCAGGACACCATCGAGTACGACGCGCCCGTCGTCAGTGGGATTTCTCCCACGAAACAGTGGGCCTACCTGCTTGCGAGCCTCGTGGTGATCCTCGTCGGTGTCGAGGCGCTCGTCCGGGCGGCGATCGGCTTCGGGGATCTCTTTGGCACACCGAGTTTCGTCTGGGGACTCACCGTCGTCGCGGCCGCAACCAGCCTCCCGGACGTGTTCGTCAGTGTCGCGGCCGCAAAGCGCGATCACGACGTAACGAGCATCGCCAACGTCTTCGGGAGCAACGTCTTCGATCTTCTGGTGGCTGTCCCGGCGGGCGTGATCGTCGTCGGCGTCGCGACCGCCGGCACGGTGACGATCGACTTCGGGGTCGCCGTTCCCTTGGTGGCGTTTCTCGTCCTCGCAACCATTGCGCTGTTTACCCTGCTCAGAACCGACTTCGAACTCGAACACTGGGAGGCGTGGACGCTGTTGGGACTCTACGGGGCCTTTTTGCTCTGGCTCGCGCTCGAAACGATCGGGCTGATCGATATCTTAGTTTAGTCTCATACCTACAAACTCGTTTTGCGTATTCAGTCACGTAGTCGTAGTGATAATACAATATCTAGAACTATTTCAAAATAGCTACTGAATCAACAACTGAAAGAACCATCATCGTATCAGGCAGTTTTGTTGACAAAATGGTAAAGAAAAATAACGACTGCGCCAATAGCGGCCCAGACTGTACCCATTAGTGCCCCGGTAGCGACACCCTCGTTGATATTCCCTGATGTAACGGTTACAAACAGTATCGCAATGAGTATACAGCTAACGTAAAAGACACCCCATTCGGAAGAAGTTTGTGGCGTTCTCATATTTGTATGTTGAGACGTAAAGCCAAATATTTTCCTGTGTTAGAGATTTCTGCTTCTTATTTGTTATTAATTTTTATGTATTTTAATGGTAGAACCTTATTTAGGATGTGTAGCGCAGGGGCTTTCACTCGCGCGCGTAATGGGCGTAGTATGAGCGTCTCGCGCACGGTCGAACTGGAGGGCCACATCATCGACTCGGGGATGATGGGGCGGTGTTTCGGCATCGTCATGGATATGGACGGCTGGTTCGACGTCGAGGAGTTCGAGATCGGCACCCGGAAACACGAGGAGAGCTACGCCCGGATGCGCGTTTCGGCCGAAGAGGAGACAACGCTGTACGACATCCTCCACCAACTCAACCAGAACGGCGCGACCTTGGAGGATCCGGTCGACGCCGGTATCGAACCCGCACCGGAGGACAGGGTCGTCCCGCCGGGCTTTTACTCGACGACGAACCACCCCACCGAAATCAGGTATCAAGGTGAGTGGATCGAGGTCGAGCGTATCGAGATGGACTGTGCGGTGGTCGTCGAACCGGACGAAAATCCCCACGCCGACGGACCGCGGGCGTACACGAAAGTGTTGAACGGGATCGAGAGGGGCGACCTCGTCGTCACGGGCAACACGGGGATCCGGGTTCACCCGCCCGAACGCCCGCGAAATCCCGGTGGATCGTTCGGTTTCATGCAGGGCGGCGTCAGCAGCGAACGTCCCGCGACGGCCCAGATAGAAAACGTCGCCGACGCGATCGCCGCGACCAAAGAACGGGACGGAAACGTGATGGTCGTCGCTGGCCCCGCCGTCATCCACTCGGGTGCGCGAAACGATCTCGCGCGGCTCGTCCGTGAGGGCTATGTGGACGCGATCAGCGCGGGCAACGGCTTTGCGGTCCACGACCTCGAACGCGATCTCTATGGAACCTCGTTGGGGATGGACGTAGAAACCTTAGAACACCCCCGGAAGGGACACAAACACCACATCTACACGATCAGCGAGATCATCCGCGCGGGCGGGATTTCGGAGGCCGTCTCGGAAGGAAAGATCGATTCGGGCATCATGTACGAATGCATCACTAACGACGTGCCCTACGTTCTTGCCGGGTCGATCCGCGACGACGGCCCGCTGCCGGATACGATCACCGACGCGATCGAAGCCCAGAACGCGATCCGCGAGCAGGCCCACGAGGCCGATCTCGTGGTGATGCTCGCGACGCTACTCCATTCCGTGGCGGTCGGCAACTGCCTGCCCTCGACCACGCGGGTCGTCTGTGTCGATATCAACCCGGCAACCGTCACCCAGCTACAGGACCGGGGCAGCGCCCAAACCATCGGGATGGTCACCGATATCGGCACGTTCGTCCCGCTACTGGCCGAAAAGCTGCTCGAAACGTAATCGCGAGAACCGAAGGGTGCTGTCGGTTATACGTCCGTGAACGGAGTCGTCGGCAGTACGTTCCGACGACTCCGTTCACGTAGGTATTTCCGATAGTATATACTGCTACTGGCCGAACGGCGCGTGTGGCGTTCCCGACAGCGACACGCCGGGTGACCCTCCCGGCGATGATTGCCCTCCTGCTCGCACTCGGCGTGTTTGTTCCGCCCTTTTCGAACGGCGAGTGGCCGCTGTACGCGCGGGCGATCCCCATCATCGCTGCCGGAATCGTCGTCCTGACTCTTCTCACGGGATCGACACAGTCACACAGCCGTCTTCGCATTCCCGCGTGGAGCGCGAAATTCGTGACGAGTCTCGTCTTCGCTGGCAGCGGCGTTCTCCTGCTCACTGCGACCGCGACCGGCGGCCGAGGAACCGGTTTTCACCTCGTGGCTGGTGTGCTCGGCTCCGCACTCTTACTTCAGCTTTGGCTTACCGAAGAAGTGAAACAAGGATGGACGCTCGCGGGCGTGCTCGTCCTCGCTGCGGTCGTTAGAATCGCTGCACTCGGAACGACTCCGGGGTATATCGGACTCGACATCTGGTCACACATCCCCTCGTTCGCGAACGCGATTATGGCCGAGGAGTCACTGGACGCGATCGCGGGCGATAAGTACGCCATCTCGCCGCTGTATCACCTTTCCGTGATCTCGACCGCACTGCTCGCCGATCTCTCGCTTCGGACGGCCCTGTTTCTCTCGATCGGGATCGGCATGCTCGTCGCGCCGCTCATTGTCTACCTGATCGCCAGACAGCTACTCGAACCCCGGTGGGCGCTGTTCGCGACGACGGCGTATGCGCTCGCCGATCACGTGATCCTCTGGGGAATCTATCTCGTACCGACGAGTCTTGGACTGCTCTTTTTTCTCGGCACTCTCTACGCGCTGTGCTGCATCATGCGAGAGAGCTACACGATCGGAAACACCGCGCTGTTTTTTGCCTTTCTGCTCGCGGTCGTCTTCACCCACCAAGTCTCCTCGTTCATCACCGCCGTCGTCATCGGCGCGGCGGTACTCGCTCAGGTCGCCCTCTCGATTCCCCGGCTCTATCCGGCACGACCCACGAACCTGATCTGGGTCTTTTTCGGCTGCGTGTTCCTCGTTGCTGGTCTCTGGACGGTCACACCCTACAGCGGTGCGGGCGGTTCGTTCACCGACACCGTCCTGATTTTCCTTGCCGATGCCCACCAGACGACGACCGGGATCGCAATCGAGTACGGCGTTCCCGAGGCTGATTACGGACTGCGCCCGCTGGATTCAGCCTACCAGCTCGTCGAGGCGACCGGTCTGTCGGTACTTCTGCTCGCCGCGGGCGTCGGAGCGATCCATAGCTTACATCGAAAACGGGCCGACCAGCCGACGCTGGCGCTCGTGTTCGCAAGCGGTGCGATGGGCGTGTTTCTGCTCCTCCCTGTCCTGTTGGGGATTCGGACCTTCCTGCCGGGGCGCTGGTTCGCGTTCCTGTTCGTTCCCCTCGCGATCCTCGGGGCGGTGGGAGTAAAGCGACTCGACGCCCGCACGCCGCGTGTGGCGCTCGTCTTCGTTCTCCTGTTCGCGCTCGTCTTTCCGCTTTCGATGGCCGTTTCCGCGCCCGCGACGGTCGAAAATCCGGTCGTCGATGACCGCCCGCAGTACGCCTTCACCGGGGCCGAACTCGACGCGATGGAAACGATCGCGATCGAAGAGCGCTAGTCCGATCCACTCGGTATCGTGCGCTAGACTGAGCGCATGAAGCTCGGCATCGTCGCCGACATTCACTGCAACATCGCAGGGCTGCGCATCGCGCTGGACCGCATGGGCCCAGTCGATGAGCTGATCTGCGCCGGCGACGCCGTCTACCAGTTCCGCTTCTCGAACGAGGTGATCGCGCTCCTCAAAGAGCGCAACGCCCGCTACATCCTGGGTAATCACGAGCGCGTCCTGCTCGGCGAATG
>JADFQH010000233.1 GCA_022561895.1 Methanobacteriota archaeon
CAGCGGCCTCGGCTTCACCTTGACCACCACGCAGGGGCTCACCGGCGGGGCCCTCACGGCAAACGCCTTTTTTCGTGTCTACGGGGCGGGGGGATCGGCCCTGGTGAACGTGGCGATCATCCTTTTCGCCTTCTCGACGATCATCTCCTCGACCGCGCCGGCGGTGAAGTCCGAGACAACGCGGTCGATTGGGTTGCCCCAGCCCTCGATCATGATCCCGGTCTGACCCGTGGGAACGAACGCGGCGTCGATCCCCCGCTCCTGTGCCGCGCGCGCGAGTTCGAGCGAGACGGTCATCTTCCCTACTGAACAGTCGGTTCCCACCGTCAGGATCACCTCCGCGTCGACTTCGCGGGCGATCCCCCGACTCACACTCAGGTCCTCGTCGGGCTTACGAACATCCCACAGCTCGCAGTTGTTCTCCTCGGCGAGCGAGACGAACTCGGGGTCCTCGGAAAGGAAGTAATGCAGCCCCGAGATCACGTCACAGCCCCTCGAAAGGGCGTTCTCGACATCCTCTCGCCAGCTCTCGTCGAACCCTCCTCCGATTGGAGCGATCCCGATCAGAAGGGCATCGGCGTCCTCGACGTTGGCCATCTCCTCGACGATCGGGGCGTCGGGAACCCCCGGTAGGTAGTCCGCGACCTGCCCGCCGGCTCGGTCTCTATCGACGATGGCAGCAACGTCGTAATCGCCGTAGCGAAGGACGCCGACGGCGGTCTTTGCGCGCTCGGGGAACTTCTCGTGGGCGAGAATGGCGATCTGCATATCGGGGCATGGACGACCCCCGTGTTAATCCTTTAGATGTGGGCCGGTCGATGGGCATGCAGTCGCCAGCAGTAGTATTTACCGTTGGTATGCAGTATGCCTCTCATGGCTGAAATCCCCGATATTCAGGCCGTCGAGACCGCTGAGGAGTATATTCACGTCCGGTTTCGCGATCCCGACGAGTTCGAGGAGATTCGCACGCCAGACTGGGCTGCGGAGGTCGCACAGTCCGTCTCGGATGGTTCGGAAGTCCGAACCGGAGATATGGGAAACGACGACTGGCAGGTCCAGAGCGTCCTGATTCAGAAAAACGCTGGTGAGGAGAAGGCGAAAGAACAGGCTCGCGAGATCACCGAAAAGATCGAGTCGTAGCTCGCGCAACAGAGTGGCTTCAGTCTCAACCCGTACAGTCGCCCGGTTCGTCTCGCCGTGGATCATCGGTCCTTCCGCTTCGACGGGGCTGTCCTATCCGTTTTTCACCCTCGTCCCGATCGCCTGAGTTTCGCTACAGCGGTTCTCCTGCCTCGATCGCTATTGCTCGCCGCCTCCGTGTTCAGTACGACTCAACAGTGAGACCGTCAATACGTTCGAAGTGTTCAACGTTGCGGGTAAGAACCGGCTCGTCGTGAACCAGTCCCACTGCTCCAATCATCACGTCAGGATCGTCGAGTGGCTCCCCTCTGGATCTGAGGGTAGCTGCGATCTCACCCGCTTTCATTCCACAGGCTCGATCGAACGGTAGCTCGTGCATCTCTGAAAGAAGCGCCTCGGTACGCGCACGTTCCTCGCTTGTCGCACTCGACAGGTGAATCCCTTCCCAGAGTTCCATCACCGTAATCGCCGTGACGTACGGTGTACCGGCGGCATCGATCTCGGCTATCGGTTCTTCGGTAGCGTGATTACCGTGTAGTAGATGGATCAGAAAGGTCGTATCGAGGATCATCGTTCTTCCTGCTCAGTCCCGTGATCGAACGCGTCGGCAATTCGGTCGGCCCGTTTCCGACGCGAACCCGTTCGTTCCGCCTGCCTGTCTGCAATTATTTGCTCTATCTCACCCGCGGTCTTGTCGCTCAGTACGCCGTGATAGTCGGCCAAACGTACACCAGTCGTGAGCCGCCGAACCGTATCGCTGAAGCTCTCGTTCTCTTCTTTTTCGGCTTTTAGCCGGTCGTACGCGTCTTCCGACAACGAGATCGTTTTCGTCCCCATATGTCTGTGTATGTACGTGTACTGAATATGCGTTTCGGTCGAACGGATCTGTTTCACGGAGGTTGTCGTCGCCGTATAGAAAACACACTGTCACTACATCCGGTACAGCCGCGTCGTGAAAAATTCCCGAAACGCACTCTCTAATGCCTGTTCAGGATCGCCAGTCGCGTCAACAGCCCGTTTCGCCATCGCATCGAACTCTTTTAAGAGAGTGCGCTGGCCGACGACGATCAACCGGTTGGACTCCCTGTTACCGATCGCCTCCTTGCACTTTTCGATATGGGCTGCGATCTGGTTGTCCCGGCGGCGCTCGAAGCGTCCCTGTGAGAACCCACCCTTCGAGTGGTCTCCTTTTACGTCGCTCTCGAAGGCCGTAAACGACTCGCGGTCAGTTCCAGAAAACTCGCCCATCGCAAAGAGATCCGAGCGAACGAGTGCGAACGCGAACTCGCCCTCGGGAAGAAACCAGCCGCGATCGAGTTCGACGCGGTCGCTCCACGTCACGAACGGCTCGGGCGAAAGCGGCGCTTTGAGAGCGATACTCAGCAGACCGGCGTCGTCCGTGACTGCGAGGCAGGGAGCCGCTCGGGAAACGAGCGACGTGCGCTCACAGAACGCCTCTCGAACTGCTTCAGGCGGTTCGCCGTCCCCTTCGACCATCGCGGTCAGCACACCCTCCTCGTTCGTCTGCAAACTATCGAGTCGGGAAAGGATCTCTCGGAGGCGCTTTTCTCGAACTGTTTCGACGCCGCGAAACTCCAGTTCGCGCTCTTTCTCGGTGCGCTCGATTTGCCCCTCTAGATCCTCGATCCGGTCTTCGAGGCGGTTTTCGCGCTCCTCAGCGTCCTGTTTCTTCCGGGTGGCTTCGCGGCGGCGCTCGGCCTCGGCTTCAAAACGCGCTTTGAGATTCTCACGCTCGTCTTCCAGCTCGGCAATCCGGTCTTTGAGTTCGGCTCGCCCGAGCAGCTCATCCAGCATACCCGAACAGATACAGCGCTGCGCTTTTATCTTCCGGCTTTTCCTGCGGAAACGATATCTAGAAGCTGGGAGGCGCGATCCGCCTTCGCCAAGAGCACCTCGCGGGGAGCCGGGAGCGTATCCCTGTCGCCGGGAGCGACCTGATCGCGGGGGATCAGCAGGGTGTTTTCGGGAACGCCGTCCTCGCCGCGAACCGCGAAATGCCGTGTCGCGAGCTTCATTACTAGAGGAAAGTCGAGGCGCTCGACGCCCTCGCCGGTTGCATACAACTGCTCGTTCACTCGCTCGTGTTGGTCGCGCTGGAGGGCCGCGTGCGTTCCATCGTAGGGCTCGACGAACAGCCGCCCGACGTAGTAGCCACGCGAGAATGTCTCAAACATGCTATTCAGTATCACGTTCGTCGTTGGAGGATATAACTGTTTGCCAACATGTTTATATCGGACCGCAATTCACGAAAGAGCAGTACGATTATACGGTCCGCGATCACTTTCACGAACGATGATTCCGCGGACATACGCGCGCTACTACCTCGAAAACACTCCCAGTTTACTCTGGCTTCTCGGGGTCAATATTCTAGCGATGCTGGTCGGCGTTCGCTTCTACGTCGAGACCATGCCCGAAGTTCCAACGTTCCTCTGGATCTTCTATCTCGACTCCCCTGCCGCGCTCTTTCTCGCCACCCTTTCCCTTCTTACCCTCCTTACGAACCTCGGCAATCCCTTAGAAGGCCTCCCGCAGAACCGCGCGCTCGCGTATCTGCACACGCTCGCGTTCGTCTGGCTCGTCAAGTACGGTCTCTGGACTTTTGTGGCCCTCAATCTCGGATTTTCTGCCTACTTTCCGGATCTGTACGACTACTGGTTCATCGTCATCACTCATCTGGCGTTCGTCCTCGAAGCCTACCTGATCCCCCACTACGGAAAAACCACGAAAGGCGCACTCGGCCTCTCGCTCGTGCTCTTGCTCCTCAACGATCTGCTCGATTACGGTTTTGGCTACCACCCGCCGCTTCGGTACGAACCCGGCCTCCTTCTTCCGATTGTTACTGTACTCCTCTCGATTTTCTCGGTCTGGCTCGCTTCGCGGGCGTTCAATCGGCTAGAGTCGGTGTGAGACGCCATAAGGACTGTTGTAACTGTTTGCCGGTGATCGTGGTACGGATCAGCGATCATCGGCAAGGGGCTACAAAAGTTCTTATCAGGGGATGATACGCAGCCCGTTCTTACGTTATTGATGAGCAAGCACCTGAAAGCTCTATTAGTTGAAACAGAGACACGCTTTTCCGTCCCCGTCGTCTATACCACTTCGATGGACTCCGCGGCGTTGCTCGATCTCCTCGGAAACGAAAACCGACGGCGGATCCTGCGATTACTCTCACACAAACCCTGCTACGTCACGGAGATTTCGGACTATCTCGGGGTCAGCCCAAAGGCGGTGATCGACCACCTACGGAAGCTCGAAAACGCCGGGATCGTCGAGAGTCGAGTGGATGAAAAACGCCGCAAGTACTTTCATATCGCGCGAAACCTTCGGCTCGAAGTCAGCGTGTCTCCCTACGGTTTTGCCTCGAAAAGCGCCTATCCAGCGAGTTCGAGCCTCGATATGACGAGTTCCTGTACCCACCTCTCGATCAACGTCACGGCGACTGATGGAGGCGATGTCTGTGAGCTGGCTGGCGACCTTCGCAAGTTAGAGGAGCTCGAAGACGAACTTTCACTCGCCCAGCGGTGGGTCCAAGGCCGGATCGCCGAGGCCCACGAGCGGATCAGCGAAGCCATCGGCGACGCGGAAAACAGCCGCCTCTACGCGGCAGTGCTCTCCGCGCTCGACGGTGGCGCGACGAATACGGAAACCATCGCTCAGCAGGCCGGCCTGCCGGCGTCAGTCGCGGAAGACGCTCTTTCCGTGCTTGCGGATCACGGCGTTATCCACCAAACCGAGAACGGTTGGGCGCTCGACTAGATCTCGCGGGTCAGCCCGTCCCGAAGATCCGAGCCGAAGTACGCTCCGAGCATGCCTACAAAAAGTCCAAAAACGGCTCCGAGCGCAGCGATCGCGCGCCAGTTGGTCCCGCGCGTGAATTCGTAGAACCCGCCCCGCCGATAGAGGTCT
>JADFQH010000234.1 GCA_022561895.1 Methanobacteriota archaeon
CAGTTGGGATCGGGCTACTGATCCCCCGAACTCGGCAGTACGCAGCGTGGGCGACGGTCGCGTTACTCGTTGCGATCTTTCCGGCAAACATCTACATGGCGACCCATGGGGTCGTTGTTGAGGGGATGCCGGGCGGTGGCGATCCCTCGGATGTCGTTCGTTGGGGACGGCTTCCACTTCAGGGCGTGTTGATCCTCTGGGCACTCTGGTATACCCGACCACTGACTGAAGCGGATCACCGTCGAATGTGACTTCCCTACCGACTGTGGCGAACATCTGTTACATCTGAACACCGTTGAAATGTCATGTTCAGATACGGAGTAATGTGGGATAGTTTACCCTGTCAGTGTCGATAGGAACAAATACAAATATTGACACATAGTGTCATTTATCGGCGCGCTTATCATGACTGGTTCAGCAGTTCGTAGGTATGCCACAACGTGAAACGTGGGCAACCAGAACGGGGTTTATTCTGGCTGCCGTCGGCAGTGCGGTCGGTTTAGGGAACATCTGGCGCTTTCCATTCGCGGTCGGCCAGGAGGGGGGTGCGGCCTTCCTCCTCGTCTACCTCCTGTTCGTCGTGCTCATCGGCTTTCCGGCGATGCTCGTCGAATTCACGCTCGGCCGTCGAACACAGCGCAATCCGGTCGGCGCGCTGGCCTCGATGGGCGGGCGGGGGTGGAAGCTCGTCGGGCTCGTGTTCGTCGTCACCGGCTTTACGATCCTTTCTTACTACAGCGTGATCGCCGGCTGGACGATCCGCTACACATTTGCGAGCCTCACCGGTGCGTACGCCGCCGATCCCGAGGCGTACTTCGGGGCCGCCTCGGTCGGCTGGGACGCCGTTGCCTTCCACGCACTCTTTATGATCATCGTGATCGGCGTTATCGCACTCGGGGTCCGCTCGGGAATCGAACTCGCGGTGAAGTTCATGGTGCCCGCGATCATCGTTCTTGGCGTTGGTCTCGCAGCCTACGCCTTCACTCTCGACGGGGCGGGCGCGGCCTACCAGTTCTACCTCTCGCCGGATCTCGACGTGCTCGCCGAAAACTGGCAGTCCATTCTGCCCGCGGCGGCCGGACAGGCCTTTTTCACCCTCTCGCTCGGGATGGGCGTGATGATCACCTACTCCTCGTATCTCGCGGAGGATCGAAACCTCGCCTCCGACGGCGCGATCATCATCGGCTTCGACACCGCGATCGCGGTCCTCATGGGCTTGATCCTCTTTCCGTTCCTCTTTACCGCGGGCGTCGACCCCGGCGAGGGCGGTCCCGGCACGCTGTTTATCAGCCTCGCCGCCGCGTTCGCGGAGCTGCCCGCCGGCGGGATCCTGGGAGCGATCTTCTTCGGCACCGTCGCCATCGCGGCGCTTTCCTCCGCGATCTCGCTGCTCGAAGTCCCCGTTTCCTACGTGATCGACGAGTTCGGGATCGACCGGATGACCGCGACGCTGGGTATCGGTGGATTGGTGTTCCTCCTCGGGATCCTGCCGGCGCTCGACCTGATCTTCCTTGATCTGCTCGACCTGTTCGCCGACGCGATCCTGCTGGTACTCGGCGGGCTGTTGCTTTCGATCTTCGTTAGCTGGGTCATCCCCGACGACGCGCTCGACGAGTTAGGCAAAGGTATCGGCGACCTCGGGTCGCTCGGAACGGCGTGGGTCTGGGCGGTTCGGGTCCCGGTCGTGGTCGTGTTGATCATCGCGCTGTATCTGGGGATCGTCGGCTACATCGAGTTCCTTACGACCGACTTCGCCGACTGGCTGGGCTGATTTTCAAACCCGCTGCGGAACCCTTTTGTCGGCGTCCGTAATGGGTTGGCGTATGTTGAACCGTGAGGGACGGTGGTGGCCGTGACCATCGACGACGATATCGAAGAGCTCCGCGACCTGAAGGCTGAAGCCGAACTCGGCGGGGGCGAGGATCGAATCGAGTCCCAACACGAGAAGGGAAAGATGACCGCCAGAGAGCGCATCGAGTACTTCCTCGATGAGGGGAGCTTCCACGAGTTCGACCAGCTCAGGACGCACAGAAACCACAACTTCGGGATGGAGGAGCGAAAGATCCTCGGCGACGGGGTCATCACGGGCTACGGCGACGTCAACGGTCGCAAGACGTTCGTCTTCGCCCACGACTTTACCGTCTTCGGCGGCTCGCTGGGCGAGGTGTTCGCCGAGAAGATCTGTAAGGTCATGGACACCGCCATGGAGGTCGGCGCGCCGATCGTCGGGCTGAACGATTCGGCGGGCGCGCGCATCCAGGAGGGGGTCGTCTCGCTCGCGGGCTTTACCGACATTTTCCACCGAAATCAGAAAGCCAGCGGGGTCGTTCCCCAGATCTCGGCGATTATGGGACCGTGTGCCGGCGGAGCCGTTTACTCCCCGTCGATCACCGACTTCATCTTCATGGTCAAAGACACGAGCCACATGTACATCACCGGTCCGGGCGTGATCGAGACGGTCACCGGCGAGGAGGTCACACAGGAGGAACTCGGCGGCGCGCGCACGCACGCGAACCGGACTGGGGTCGCCCAGTTCGCCGCCGAATCCGAAAAAGCGGCGCTGGACGATATCAAGCGCCTGCTCTCCTACGTTCCACAGAACAACGTCGAGGACCCCCCGAGAGTCGAACCATGGGACGATCCCGAGCGCGAGGACGAGGAGCTAAACGAGATCGTTCCCGAAAGCCCGCAGAAACCCTACGACATGGTCGACGTGATCGACGGCGTCACCGACGAGGGGGCCTTCTTCGAGGTCGCCCCGGAGTTCGCACCGAACATCGTCGTCGGCTTCTCGCGACTCGACGGCCATTCTGTCGGAATCGTCGGAAACCAGCCACGGGCCAACGCCGGGACTCTCACAGTGGATTCGAGCATGAAAGGCTCACGGTTCGTCCGGTTCTGTGACGCCTTCAACATCCCCATCCTGACGTTCGTCGACGTGCCGGGCTACATGCCCGGAACCGATCAGGAACACCGGGGAATTATCCGCCACGGTGCGAAGCTGCTGTATGCGTTCTCGGAGGCCACAGTACCGTTACTGACGGTTATCACCCGCAAAGCCTACGGCGGGGCCTACTGCGTGATGGCCTCGAAACATCTGGGTGCGGATGTCAACTACGCGTGGCCCACCAGCGAGATCGCGGTGATGGGGCCACAGGGTGCAGTGAACATCCTCTATCGCCAAGAGCTCGAAAACGCAGAAGACACCGAAGCCCGCCGGCAGGAGCTGATCGACGAGTACAGAGAGGAGTTCGCAAATCCGTATACGGCCGCCGATCGGGGGTTCGTCGACGCCGTTCTCGAACCCGCAGAAACCCGCTCGCGGCTCGTCGACGATCTCGAGATGCTGCGTTCGAAACGCGAATCCCAGCCCGAGAGGAAACACGGGAACATCCCGCTATGAGCGAGGACTCTTCTCTCGAAGCGCGGACCCTCGACCTGCCCGAGAGCGCCAATGAGGAGGAAGCCGCGGCGATCGCCGCCGCGATCAATTCTCATCTCCGCACTCAAGAAACACAGGCCGCCGGCGACGGCGAAGAGACGTGGGAGGGCAAGCGCTGGGGCTTTGCAGGTCGGGTCGAGGCGACCCAAGGAAGAACAGTTCGCGTACCCAACGGCGTCCCGACCGACCGCTGGGCGGCGGCGGGCCGAACGGATCGGTTCTGAGCGATCGGTATAACGGAACTCGGACGGTCTTAACGAATCGTTCACATCGTTCAATCATTCGTTTCGCGAGAGTCCGATCAGCATCCAGACAGCTCTCGGTCTGCAAGCCTGTTCCTTATCGGTGTGCCACTGCGATGAGTTCGCACAGAGTGAGTTATCGCGCATGGGTGTAACCAATGATGCCTTTGACCAACCGGTAGCACAGACAAAAGAACTAATCCATCGCTACGGCCTCGGCTTGCTGTTCGCGGCCAACATCTTCGGTGCAGGGTCCGTGTACATCCTGACCGAGGCCGCCGTTGGATTCGGATTCTCGCTTCTCTGGGTACTGCCGCTCGCGCTGGGAGCGGGGCTGATCATGCACGAGATGTCAGCCCGCCTCGCCGCGACCGACCGACCCCTGATGACTTACATCCGCGACGTGATCGGGGACACCGCCGCGAAACCCTTCGCACTATTCATCGCATTCATAATGCAGTTCTGGAGCGTCGCCAACTACGCGCTGGCCGGCGCGGCCCTCGTCTACCTGACGGGGCTCACGAACCTCTACATCGGGACCATCCTGATGGGGGCACTCGGGCTCGCACTTGTCGAGCTCCGAGTGTATAATCGTATCGAGGGCGTGGTCGCGGCGCTCGTCCTCGCCATCTTCGGTTCGTATCTCGTCATCCTGCTCGGGCTCGACCTCCCGCTTGGCGCGGTTACCAGCGGGTTCGTCCCGTCGATCGTCTCCGAGTACGGCTATCTCACGATGATCATCGCCCTACTGGGAACCACTGTGTATTATCCCAACTTCTTCATCCAGACGAGCATGAACGGTGAGAAGGACTGGGACGAGGTTTCGAAGTACCGCCGGGACCACACCTTCGGACTGACCGCCGTGATCGGCCTGAGTATCGCGGTACTGGCCGTCGCGGCGATGGCGGTCTCGGGCGAGCAGATGTCGCTCACCCTCACCTCGCCGGCCGAACCGCTCGTCGACGCGCTCGGGCCGTGGGTGCTCGACGTGTTCGTCATCGGCGTGGGTGCGGCCTGCTTTACGAGCGCGACGGGCACGCTGTTCGGTGCCGGTTTCATGGTGCCTCAAGCCTATGGACACAAGACCCGCTTTGGCGATTATCACTTCCGGCTGACCGTCCACGCGCTGATCGCCCTCTCGATCGTGCTGGCGCTGCCGATCCTCGCCTTCACCGACTTCACGCCGGTGTATCTGGCCGTCACGATGCCGGCACTCAACGGCGTGATCGGGCTGCCGATCACGGCACTCGCGCTGTATGCGGCCACGAACCGGTATTTCGATCCGAGCCTCCCCGAGAAAGCGCTGTTCCTCTCGGTGGTCGTCGTCATGCTGGTCGGATCGCTCCTCACCGCTCAGGATCTCGTCCA
>JADFQH010000235.1 GCA_022561895.1 Methanobacteriota archaeon
CGCCACATGCGTCCCGTGCCCGTGCTCGTCTTCCGGGTCATGGCCTGTGTTGCAGTCGTCGTAGACGGGCTGCCCCGTCTCCGGATCGTCTGGGAGACGCGCCGCGTACGCGCCGAACCCTGCCATCGCGTTGAGGTCCGGGTGGTCCAGGTCGATCCCGGTGTCGATGATCGCGATGTCGGCGTTCACATTGGGTCCGGGCGGCAGACCGATGCCGGCAGCCGCGTTCTCGTCGCCGTCGATGCGGTCAACGCCCTCGACCAGCGTCTGGAAGTCGTTCTCGTGCAGCGCGATCCGCACCCGCCTCACGGGCTCGACCAGCGCCACCGACGGCGCCCGGGCGATCTGCGCGGCGCGCTCCGCGGTCATCTCGGCGGAGAAGCCGCTGACGGCGCTTCGGGCCGAGGCCGAATCGCGCGCGGAGCCCACGCGCGGCTTCGAGGCCGCGCTCTACGATGCGCCTCGGTCCGGTCGCCCCGCCCGACCTTGACGACGACCAGCTCGACCAATTTGCCGCCGTACTCCATGGTCCCCCGGAAGAACTTGGGTACGACGAACCGGTCTGGAGTACCGCGCTCGTCCAAGCGTACCTCATTGAGGAGTTCGATGTCGCTTACTCTCAACGCCATATCCGACGGCTGATGCATAGGGCCGGGGTCTCCCCGAAGAGACCCCGGCCAGAACCAGCCAGTGCTGACGACCAAGAACGCGAGGAGTTCTACGACACAGTCGAAAAAAGTAGGATATCGGGATAATGATGCTATCGTCCTCACGATCGATCAGACACGGAAAACGGTGGGAGCAGACCTCTACTACGGGTGATATCCAGTTGACGAGAGGCCGACAGTGGGAGTGTCGGCCTCTCACGAGGGTGTGAATCTGCTGGGAGCAATGACTGAGTTCGGTGAAACTACCGTACTGGAGTGCGGCGGATCGTTCACCGGTGAGGTGACGATCCACTTTCTCCAGCACCTCCAAGCAGAGTTCGGGGAGAAGCTGGTTGTCCTGCTGGATCAGGCGACGTACTTCACCGCGAAGGCGGTGAAGAACTTCGCCGCCGATGAACCGATTGAGTTGGTGTATTTCCCGACGGGTTCGCCAGATTTGAACCCAACTGAGGAGTATTGGCGGCAGCTCAAACTCGCTCTTGGAAACCGCTACTTCGCTACTTGTGAAGAGATACGATCAGCACTCTGGCCAGCACTCGAGACGATCAGTCCACCGGAAGTGTATCAATACCTCTGTCCGTGAGTATATCGACTTACTCACTCCCCGTTCAGTATCACAACTCACATCCCGACGCGAGATAGCGTTGGGTTATGGTACTAACTCGCGTCCGGGAACTTTACCGACAGAAGGGTGCACGGGTCGTGATCTCCGCGCTTCGTTCCATCGCCCCGCCGCCGATCAGCCACTACGTCTCGTTGATCGAAGACGAGTACCTCACCCGAAACGAAGGAAGCGTCTCACGACGCCAACGGCTCTGGTGCTACCGACACGGGTTCATGAGCGAATCGTACGTCGTGTACGGACTCGACCGGAACGATCACCGCGAGTACCTCTCCGATCACGCCAGGTACGTCCGGACCCCCCGACTCAACGGACGCGCGTCGGACCTCCTTCACAACAAGCTCGCCACCCGACAGCTGATCGAGTCCGTTGGCGGGGAAGATCACCTCGCACGGCTACACGGGATCGTACAGGACGGCGAGTATCGCGCGATTCGAACCGACGCTCACTCGCCCGTCGATCTCGTCGAACGGGAGAACGCGATCGTCTGCAAGGGGATGGTCGGTGGCGGCGGTGGACGCGTCGACATCGTCCGGTACGAAGACGATGAGTTCCGACTCAACGGCGAGGAGGTTCCTCCCTCGACGATCGAGCACGCCTTTTCGACGGCGACGAACCGGCTGGTGGAGTCGTACATCGAGCAGGCCGACTACGCTGAGAGTATCTATCCCGAGACACCGAACACGATCAGAATGATAACGTGCTACGATCCGGTCGAGGAGGAGGCGTTCTGTCCGATCGCGATCCACCGGTTCGGAACTGACGCCTCGGACGGCGTCGACAACTGGTCCCGCGGCGGTCTGTCGGTTGCGATCGATCGAGAGACCGGCGAGCTGGGCGAGGCTGCCCAGTTCATCGACGGCGAGGTTTGTCGGATGAACGCGCACCCTGACTCCGAAACGCAGATAACCGGTACGCCGGTGCCACACTGGCAACGAATTCTCGATCGCGTCCTCGAACTCGCGTGCGAGATGCCCTACGTGAAACACGCCGGCTGGGACATCATCGTCACCGACGACGACTTCGTCGTGATCGAGATAAACGACCACCCCGGAAACCGAACACTACAGGTACACGAACCGCTCCTGAGAAACGATCGGCTCCGTGAGTTCCACGAACGCGAAGGGGTCATCTAACGCGCAGTCGATACCGATCCGGAAGGAGTTCGTGACCGGGAAAAGTACACCCAGAATCGTAACCATCCCATTATCGGGAGAGTGAAAACCACCGATCGGTACTAGAAAGTCAGGCATTCCACCGGTCGCTATCGACTCCGCGGCGCGTCCACCTCCCGGTTGAGCAGCGATCCCGCGATCGGCATCTCGAGAAACGTCAGGAGGGAAAATAGTTCGGCACGGTTGTCCTCACCGTCCATGTGATGACGGTAAGTGTCCTGCACAGCCTCCCAGTCGAGCCACTCGCATTTGCGGATTCGCTGCTCGTGATGGTCAAGTATCTCCGAGACGAACTCGGTCGTTCGGATGAGTTCGTTGTCGTCTGTCCACGAACCGGTCGTGTGGTGTGGTTCCGATGGGTTCTCCTGACGACCGAGATAGCGCTGGCCGAACTTGTAGGCGTACCTCCCGAAGTGACGAACCAAAAATGGGTGTGACGGGGCGATTCCGGCATTTGCGTGCGGGATCGCGGCGAGATCGGAATCGAGTTCACAGAGAGCGTCGTTGACGATGTTCGTCCTAATGTGATACTTCCTCGGCAGCCGATGCTGGAGGTCGAGCAGGCGCGTATCTAGGAAGGGATTCCGGTAAGGAAACATCTGAACGAGGCTCTGGTGGAAGAAGTACGACCAGGCGTTGGTGATCGGGTAGTAGTAGCTACACCGAACCAGCTCCAGGCCGCCCGGATAGGTCACCCCGTGGCTCTCGATCCCGTCACCAGTCCGACGGACCTCCTCGCGGAGCAGCGTGTCGAGCGAGACGTCGTTCGTCGCGTACTCCGATGGGATCGCCTTCTTCGGGCGGGTGTAGTGGCCGTTACGGAGTAGATCGATGTATTCCTCTATGCCGCCCGGGTCCCGCGCGAGCGGGATCGAGATTGACTCGTCGAAAAACGGTATCTGAATGCTTCGGCCCGGTGTATAGCTGTGCTGATAGAGGACATCGCTGTACAGTCCGGACATGAAGAGATCCACGTCCCCGGCGAGTGTGTCGCGAAAGTTCGTCGCCTGTCCCTGGTCGAATGAGCTGATGAAGCTCATGTATGGTGGATTACGATTGAGCGCCCGGTTTTGATACTCCTGATCTCGTCGTAGGAACTCGAAATCGTGACCGGCGACGTCGGCGACCTCGCGAGCGATCCTCGCCTCCCGGTTCTCCCACTCATTCATGTGATACCCTGTCACGGGTGATCCGAGCGCCGCGGCGATCAGCCGCGAATCGATCCCACCGCTTACTAACACACCGTACTCTGCATCTTCCTGCGTACGGTCTGCAACAGCACGTTCAAACCGATCCGCGAACTCACGGACGAAATACGAATACGACCGGTCCAGCGGGCGGTACTCCGGTCGCCAGTAGACGGTCGTTTCGCTCTTGCCGGTCGAAACGTCGACCCTCGTCTTTGAGGCCGGGAGGAGCTTCTCGATTCCGGACAGCGGGGTCCGCGTCCCGAGCACTCGTTCGAAGGCGAAGTACTCGTGGAGATACCGATCGAACCCTGTTTTGATATCCGGGTGGCGCGCGAGCACCTGAATCCGCGAGGAGAACACGAACCCGTCGTCCGGCGTCCGCGCGTAGAAGACGGGTCGGGACCCAAGCCGATCCGTACAGAGCGTCACCGTCCCCGAAGCCGCGTCATAAACGAGAATCACGAACTCGCCGTTCAGATACTCGACGAACTCGATTCCGTACTGCTTGTACAGGTGGGCACAGTACTCCGCGTCTGTCCGGTTTGGATGAGTGTCCTGTCGCGAGTCGTATCCCTCGGGACCGTCACGGCCGACGACCGATCCCCACACCCAGAGTCGGATGTCGTCGACTTCTGCCGGCTGATCGCCGTCATAAAAGGCGTGCCGCGAGAGATGAACGGCGAACTTGTCCTCCTCATACCGATGGTGATCCCAACTCCAATACCGAGCAGTCCCCCAACTACGAAAAGGCCCAGCGCCAGCCGAATGATTGACTCGTCTACCACTTAGTCACGCTTGATCTCTATCGCCACGGTGTGCATGGCAGGCTCAACATCGCCCTCCGTCTCGAGCGTCACGATGAACGTGTGCTGAAGTCCATCGGCGGGGACGACGGTTATTCCAGGCACGGTGATGTCGATGCCGTTGCCTCCCGAGGTGAGTTCGGCGGTGATGGAGACAGCCTGCGCCACCGAGCCGATGTTCCGCAAGACGACTTCGATCTCCTGCGTCTCGCTCGGGAACAGGGTGAGTTCGATGACGGATGGGCTGTCGAGGATGATGTTCTCGCTGACATCGACGTTGACCGTCACCGTGCTGACGAGGAACGCCGCGAGCACCGCAGCAGCCCCTACCGTCGTGGTGAGGGTAGCGACGAAGACAGACCGTGGCACTCTAAGCATCACCGTTCCTCTTCTTCACGACCTCGTAGATGATTCCCGCCCACGATGCTATGGCTAGCGGCACAGCGATAGCCCCGAACGGAGTTGCTTCGATGCTGAGGTACAGCAAGAGCGCCGGTGGGGTCGCCATGCCAACAGCGAACACCCAATCGAGGATGCGACGAGCCACACTACTCTCAGCCTCCCGGTGCGT
>JADFQH010000236.1 GCA_022561895.1 Methanobacteriota archaeon
AGGCGGGGACGTGTGATCGGCTCTACTTGCTCGTCCATCCGGGGCGTTGGTCGCGCCATCCCGCAGAGCAGGTCCAGCGTGTCGCGTGGGATCTTGCCGCCGAAGTCGGCAAGACGGCGGCAAAAACTGCCCACTCGATCGGGCGAACGTCGAGCGATCGAATCGTCCGCACGATGCGCGAAAGAGTATAACGCTTAACCGCCGGGGTCTCGAACGCTTTCTGCATGGACGACGATGGGGTAACGGTGTTCGTTCCGGGACACATTACCGGGTTTTTTAGCACACATCCGGACGACGATCCGACGAAGGCGGGCTCGCGGGGGGCGGGGCTGACGCTCACCGACGGCGTGACCGTCGATCTCACGCCCGCTGGAACGACTCGGACGACGCTCAACGGAGCCGAAATAACTGTCGAACCTGTCGAGCGCGTCTGTGAGGCGCTTTCAGTGTCTGCCCGGATCGAGGCGACGACCGATCTCCCGTTGGGGGCGGGCTTCGGGGTTTCGGGCGCGCTTTCACTCGGGAGTGCGCTCGCTGCGAACCACGCCTTCGATCGGCGGCTTTCGGAGAACGAACTCGTCACCATCGCTCACGTCGCGGAAGTCCGGTCGGGAACCGGATTGGGCGATGTCGTCGCTCAAGCAAAGGGTGGCGTTCCGATTCGACTGGATCCGGGCGGGCCCGAACACAACCGCCTCGACGCCGTTCCCGCGAGCACTCGCGTCGAGTATCTCACGTTCGGCGATCTCTCGACGGCGTCGGTTCTCTCGGGCGATACGGATCGATTGACCGACGCGGGACTCCACTCACTCTCGGTCCTCATCGAGGAGCCGACGCTTTCGACTCTCGTATACGCCTCCCGGCGCTTCGCTCGCGAAGCCGGACTGCTCACCGACCGGGTTCGCGACGTGATCGAGGACGTTTCGGCGCTGGGCGGAGAGGCTTCGATGGCGATGCTCGGCCAGACCGTTTTCGCACTCGACTCGGGGCTTTCGGAGGCGAGCTACGATCCCGCCGTCTGTCGAACTCACGCCGCGGGTGCGAGCATTCTCGACGAGCCGGTCGCGCCGACAGCGACCGCCCGCCCTTCGCGTGCGAGCAACGCGGGCGATCCGTAACCCGCCCGTCGGGGGAAACAGTCGTTCTCGGAGAGGTTTATCGACTTCTTGCTCACCGACTGACGCAACCGGAAGAATCTATCCGGTTGGCTACGAGAACTCCTCTATGACCGAGGTTCCGGCGGATCACCCGCGACACGACTCGCTCGTGACCCGCCACAGGATCGAGGAGGGAGTGGACAGGGGAATCACGAGCAGACAGGGACTCATTGCCCAAGGGCGCGGGGAAGCCTTCGACTATCTCTTGGGCGAGCGCACCATCGAGAGCGCGGACGCGGCCGCACGCGTCGCGGCCGCCCACCTGCTTTCGGCTCGCCATCCCGTTCTCTCAGTGAACGGCAACGTCGCCGCGCTCTGTTCCGCCGAGATGGTCGATCTCGCCGATGCAGTGGGCGCCGATCTCGAAGTCAACCTCTTCGGGCGGACTGACGAACGGGTGCGAGCGATCGCAGAACACCTGCGCGAGCACGGCGCACGCGAAGTCAAAGGGCTAGCTGGCGATGCCCGCATTCCAAACCTTTCACACGAACGCGCGAAGGTGGATTCGGATGGGATCTACGACGCGGATGTCGTGCTCGTCCCCTTGGAGGACGGCGACCGCGCGGAGGCGCTGGGGGAGATGAACAAGATCGAGATCGTGATCGACCTCAATCCCCTCTCTCGATCGGCACAGGTCGCAGCAGTCCCGATCATCGACAACATCATTCGTGCCGTCCCGACCATCGCGCGCCACGCCCGCGAGCTTCGGGATTCGGGGGCTGATCTCGACGCGCTGATCTCGGGGTTCGATCCGCATGCCGCGCGCTCGGCTGCCGAACGAGCGATCCGCGGTTCTACCGACGACGACTCTTCGCGATCGCCTTTTTGAGCGCGGGACTGAGCTGGGCGGCGATCTCCGCGTCGTCTTCGGTAAACGCGTCCGTCAGGTGAAGCGTCCCGATATAGAGCGTAAAAACCACGATTGGCAGGGAGATGGCGACGAGAAGCGGGATATCGATCAGGAGCACGATTACTACTGCGCCGGCCGTCGCGGGGAGGGTGGCGAACAGAACTTTTCCGAGGTCCCGCGTAAACGGATGGACACCGTGGTAGCGGTGGGCCTCCCAGACGGCGAGGAGACCGTTTACCGTAAGCGCAGTTCCCGTGCCGATCGCCGCGCCGGTGATCCCGATCCGAGGCACGAGCAAAACGCTCACTCCGACGTTGATCACGAGCAAGATCGCGGTGTTGATGAAGACGAGCCGGGAGTAGCCAAGCCCCTGGAGCAGCGTACCGTCGGGTCCGCCACACGAGGCGCTGATCGTACAGCCGACCGCGAGGATCACGACCGCGGCAGTCGCAACCGTGTACTGAGGGGTAAAGACGACCGAGAGATACGCGCTCGCGCCGAAACCGACGACGAGCATCACAGGGAGGGTGAGTCCGGCGATCCACCGGGTCGCGGTTCGATACCGGGTTCGGACGGCTTCCTTGTCCGTTTTCGTCTCCGCAATGAGCGGTTTGAAGATCGGGCCGAGCGAACTCGAGAAGATCATCAAGTTAGCGGCGAGTGCGTATCCAACACGGTAGATCCCCACGTCCTCGGAGCTTTCGAAGTAGCCGATGACGAAGTAGTCGATCTGCCCCAGAAAGATGTAGATGATGCTCGCGAAGGCAAGCGGAACCGAGTACCAGAGCAGGGGACGGGAGGCGACGCGCGTGGTCCGGGCTTCGACGATCCGGGGGGCGTTTTTCCGGAGGAAGTAGACGCCCGCGATGATCGAGACGAGCAGCCCAACGAGATAGCCACCGACGACGCCGAGAAGGCCGTAGCCGACGAGCAGCAGTGCGGCGGTCGCAACCAATCGCACCGTCGGGCGGATGATGTCGCGCATGTAGACGCGGTATTTGAGTCGTTTGATCGCGCTGAAGCTCGCGAGCAGGGCGTTGTAGATCGCGAGAAATGGGACAGTAATGCTCAGGACGAGCAGCGCGACCCGAAGTGAGGGTTCGCCGAAGGCGTCCGCGAGGGTTTCGGCCGTGAGAACGATCACGACGGCGACGACACCCGAAGAGAGTAGCACGAGGGCGAAGACGACGACGATCACTCCACGAGCCTTGTCGTGCTCGCCGTTGCTCAGATACTGTGGGACGAAGTAGTCGATCGCCTTGGGGAGTCCGAGGTTCGCAAAGGCCTGAACGAAGAGGATGATCGAGGTCGCGAGGATAAATAGTCCGTAGACCGAGGGACTGACCAGCCGGGTGATGATGGCGATGATCAGAAAGCCAAAGAGCTTCCCGATGATGTTGCCGCCGAAGGTGATCGACCCCTCACGGGCCATCGTGGCGGTCGATTCATCGTCGTTCATCAGAGTTCCGTGCCCACTTCGAGCTCGTACTCGTCCACCTCGGCTGCCTGTTCCCCCATCTGTGGATACGTGACCTCGAACTCCCAGCGGTTCGTTTCCTCATCGATCTCGACCTGCTCGATCGTCGTATCGAGGAGCTCTCCCTCCATATCGTAGAAACTCGCGCGGATCTCGACGTAGCTTACCTCCACACCCTCGCGTGGGATCACGACCCCTCCGACCGCAACCGTCTCCTCGTCCGTGCCGACGTTCTCGCGGATCAGAACGCTCTCTACGATCTCGACGCGCTCGCCCTCCTCGGGTTCCTCCGGCTCCTCTGGCTCCTCCGAGTTGTCAGGCTCTCCCGGCTCTCCGGGGAGGGGTTCGTGATCCCCGATGCAGCCCGAAAGCGCACAGCCAGCGAGCATCGAGGCGAGCAGATCCCGGCGGCGCATGGTGCGATGTAGATGGGCCGCCGTCATATACACACCGACCCGACCGCCTAATGTGGGCGTTCCCGTAGAGACGAGTATTCATGGCAGACGATCCCTTCCCGACGATCGCCACCGAGCGGCTCGATACCGGCGGCTGGGTTCTCTCAGAGCGCACGAGCGAGCAGGTGTTCTCACTATCGACGATCCGCGTCGAGGGCCACACCCTGCTCTACGAGCAGCCCGCTCTCCGAGAGCGACTCCGCGAGACGATCGAAGAGGGGGATCTGCCGTGGCGGTTTTTCTTCGCCACTCGGCTCACGTTCGTTCCGTCCCTCGCCACCGGAATCGGGCCGATGAGCGTCTTTCCGATGGTTCTTGCGGAATCTCGCCGGGAGTTCGTCGCCGATCTCAAGGACAGAGGGTTCGAGGCGATCGATCGGGGGCGAACCCAGCGCATCCGAACTGATTCGGGAGGTCGCGTTCGACTCACGAAGTACACCGCCCGATTTCAAACCGCTGATCTCGATACCGAAATCGAGGCCTGGTTCGGTGTCTGGATCGATAAGGGAGAGTTCCGGGTCGCGGGCGGAGCGTACCCGGTCACGGGAGTTCCGGACATCGATCTCGCGCCGTCGAGCTACCGCGACGAACTGCTCTCGCTCCTTCGGAGCGTCGAGTAGCTCCCTGCTGTTCGCTCCATCATCGTTTCAGTCTCCGGAGAGCTGTACGGTCGGCCGTAACTGTGTAACGATTCCCGGAACGAGTAGGTGAAATAACTATTATCGACGTACGGCCGACAGTAACCACAACGCCTTTCAACGACTCAGTGATATGACCTAGTGGTATGAGCGAGTACGAACAGTTCAGCGATGTGGGTGAGGCGGACGTAACGCGCGCGATCGGCCAGGAGTGGACCGAGGAGTTCATGGATTTCTCCGATTCGGACGTGATCATCGTCGGCGGCGGTCCCTCCGGTCTGATGGCCGCAAAAGAGCTCGGCGAGCGCGGCGTGAAAACGATGGTCGTCGAGAAGAACAACTACCTCGGGGGTGGGTTCTGGCTCGGCGGCTTCCTGATGAACAAGGTCACTGTTCGTCAGCCCGCACAAGATGTCCTCGAGGATCTCGACGTCGAAT
>JADFQH010000237.1 GCA_022561895.1 Methanobacteriota archaeon
GCAGTCCCGGACGATCACGCCGCGTTCTTGGAGCTGGCCCGCTATACTGCTCGCGTCGCCCACCTCCACCAGAACGAAGTTGCCCGCACTCTGCCAGGTGGGCGCGGCGAGGCGCTCGTACATGTACTCACGCGACTCGTGAGCGACTTCGACCGAGTGCTCGACGTGCTCCGCATCGTCGAGTGCGGCGAGTCCAGCCCGGCAGGCGATCTCGCTCGCGGCGAACGGTGTGTTGACTCGGGTGTAGGCGTTCGCCCACGTCCCGGGAACCAGCGCGTAGCCAAGGCGAAGCCCGGCGAGTCCGTACACTTTCGAGAACGTCCGAAGAACGGCCACGTTGTCCCGAGTTTCGACCAGCGAGACGGCGCTGGGTCGGTCGGAGAACTCGCCGTAGGCCTCATCGACGACGATCAGCGTCTGCTCGTCGACTTTTTCAGCTAACCCCTCGACCTCCGAAATCGGGATCTCACTACCTGTTGGGTTGTGCGGGCTGGTGAGGTAGACGATCCGCTCGCTGTCGTAGTTTGCAAGAACGGTTTCGGCGGTCTGCTCGAAATTCTGTTCTTTCGAGACGGGGTAGGTCCCCACCTCGCCGTGGTGAAACCGGGCGCTCATCCCGTAGTAGGCAAAGCCCGGTTCGGGGACCAACACCCGATCGCCCGGTTCGAGGGTCGCCCTTGAAAGGTAATCGAGCGCGCCGTCGCCGCCGTTTGCGAGCCAGATCTGGTTGGGAGAAAGCTGCCAGCGTTCTGCGAGTTCGGCGGTGAGGTCGGCGTGTGAGGCTTTCGGGTAGGAGTGGATTCGCTCCGCGTGGTCGCGGATGGCTTCGACAGCTACCGAAGAAGGTCCAAGGGGGTTCTCGTTCGAGGCGAGTTTGACGAGCGAGTCGGGATCGATCTCCAACTCGCGGGCGACCTCCTCTACCCCCCGTCCGGCTTCGTACGGAGCGTGTGAGGAGAGATCCCGTGGGTGCATGCTCGCTTCAAATCGGGCGGCGATATTAAGCGTGGTCACACGCGTCGAACCTCGATCACCACGTCCTTTCCGACTGCTTGCTCTACGATCTCGGGTCTCCCAACCAAATCAATGGTTGCGCGTTCGCCGTCATACGAGACGTTCTCGACCGTCGCGTGATCGTATGCCCACGAGATGAGACCCATTCCCTCCGACGAGTTCGGAACGAGAAGTCGGACACGAGCGTTCGGAAGCGCTTTGACGATCCGCGTTCGAAGCTCGTCGATGTTCGTCCCCTCGGTCGTGCTGACAGGGATCGAATCGTCCGTGAGATCGATGATTTCCTCGCGCGCTGTAGCGAGTTCCTTGTTTGAGAGCCGGTCGGTCTTGTTCAAGACGGTGATGATCTCGCCATCGCTTCCATCGAGAATTTTGTGCGAGACGGCCAACTTCTCCCGGATCCGCTCGACCGGGTCACTCGCATCGACAACAAGCACCACGAGATCAGCAGTACGGGTTTCGCTCAGCGTCGAATGGAACGACTCGACCAGTTCGTGGGGAAGCTCCTCGATGAACCCAACGGTATCGGTGAGTAAAAGTCGCCGCCCGCCGATCTCCGCCCGTCGGGTCGTCGTTTCGAGCGTCTTGAACAGGCGGTCCTCGACCCCCGCGGTTACCTCAATATCGGGATGGACCGGCTCGCTCGCATCAAAATCGAGGTCGTCGGCAAGCCGGTGAAGAAGCGTGGATTTCCCGGCGTTCGTATAGCCCGCGATCGTCACGAGATCGAACCCCGACTCGCGGCGTTTCGCTCGACGTTGTTCGGATCGATCGGGAAGTTCGTTGAGCTTCCGTTCTATCCCGTCGATCCGGTCGCGCATGTCGTACAGCGGCGACCCTTTTTCAACTACCTTGTTGAGCCAGCCTTCGTCGGCGTCCTTCGAGGTCCGAGGAAGATCGTATTTCAGCCGGGCGAGTTCGACCTGTAGCTTCGCCCGGCGGGTGGTCGCTCGCTCGGCGAAAATTTCGAGGACGAGGCGCTGGCGATCACGGAGTTGTGTCCCCTCCGGCAACGACTCTCGGAGCGCGTGATGCTGTGAGGGGGAGAGATCGCCATCGACGACGACCATCTCTGCACCAGTCTCCGCGACGCGATCGGCGAGTTCCTCGACTTTCCCGCTCCCGAAGTACGTCCTCGAATCCTCAGCCCTGATCTGTGTTAGTTCGTCTACGATCTCGCATCCAGCAGACTCGGCGAGTCCGCGGATCTCGGTCGTCTCCGGTTGGTCGTCGTCGGTTCGCTTTGTGATAATAGCTCGTGAATTCATGATCCTGTAGTCCGCTGTTTGTCGTTCAATTCCTCGGCGTTCGATTCGCGGACTCCGAACGCAATGGTCAGCGTATCCGCGGCCCAGAGCGCACCCATTGTGAGAAACAGGGCGACCAGACCCCACTGCCCGACGACCCAGCCACCAAGGATCGGGCCAACTGCAACCCCCGCAGAGGCGAGCGCCGAGTAGATTCCTAGTACTGTTGCCTCCCGGCCCTTCGGAGCGACCTCGTACTGCAAGGCCCCCATCGCAGGCCCGCCGAACGCCGAAGCCACACCGGCGACGAGAAGCAACACGGGCGGGATCTGGGGTACTGTCGCAAGCGCTGGCCCACAGACGACTGCTGCCCACACCAGCTTGCTCACGATCAGCATGGGCTTTCGTCCCCAGCGATCCGCGAGCGTGCCGCCGATGGGCATTGCAAGCACCATCGCCAGCCCGAACGCGCTCCATGCGAGACTCGCGTACTCCGGGCCACCCCCAACACGCGCTTCGAGCAAGGGTGCGAGAAACGGCCCGAACGCGCCGGTTCCGAGCTGGGAGACGAACACGCTCGCGGCGAGCGCGACCATCGAGATCGTCAGTGTCCCGCGGAAATCGGCAAGCGCGAACCGCGGCGAATCCGAGCCACCCGTGTCGTTCTCGTCAGTATTGACCTCCGAGGGACGGGCACGCGGCAGCCGAAACACGAGGAAAACCCCGACGAAAACGGTTACAGTCCCCAAAACGAGAAATGGTGTCCCGAGGGTTCCCCAGAGACTGAGTGCGCCGCCGAGTGCAGGACCAACCGCCACACCCACGAGACCGGCGCTTTTGAACGCGCCGAGCGCCCCACCGCGCTCGTCGTCTGCGTACTGATCCCCGATATATGCGGTCGTCGCGGGCTGTTGCATCGCAAGCGCGAGTCCGTCGAGTCCCCTGAGCGCGAGCAACGCGAGCGGACCGGAAGCCACGCCGAGGGCGGCGACACTCCCCACACCGAGAGCGATTCCGAAACAGATCAGCGGCTTTCGGGCCATCCGGTCGGCGAGATAACCAAAGAGGGGCGAGCAGATCGCCTGCACTGCGGCGGGTGCGCCAAAGAGCAGTCCAATAAACACCGGGCCAGCGCCGAGCGAATCGGCGTACGCTGGCAGCAGCGGCACGATGATCGAATGGGACATCGAAGCGAACAGGCCTGCAAGGGCGAGTAACGCGAGATCGGGGTTCTTGAGGTGGCCAAGCGAGCCATACCCCTTGGCGAAACGTCGGACGAGCGTGCGGAGCGTCGTGACTAATCGTCTCATTTCCGAGCGCCGTAGCTATCCTATCAGTTGCCACCGCCAGTTCGACGCGGGCGATGAGCCAGCGGCTATACAGTCACCAGCGATCGGGCGGCACGCGGACGAGCAGACAGGCTACGGCGAACTGCACAGGCCCACACCACGGGCAAGCGCCCGATCAGAAACGAAGGGAGCGGGTCATCGGAACCTACCGGATCGAATACGTGATCGTATATAGTTCTTCGCACGTGGCGAGAATTTATGTCAGTACTACGAGTACAACGTGTATGGGTCGCGGTCGCATGCCGTCGTACGAGCCCCAACAGTTCGAGACGCGACGTGGGGAGTGTACGATAGAGGGAGGAGTCATCCGGTTCGAGGAAGGACCGACGCGGGCCGTCCGGCAGGCGATCACGGGGGTTCGAGAGAAGGACGTAGATGCACTCGGCAAGCCAGCTACGGTCTTTTTCACGCTCTCCGGAGCGGTCTGGGCGTTCCAGGATCTGATCGTGGACGTTCTCGACGGGAGGCTTTGGGCCGTTGCACTCGGTCTCCTGATCGTCGGCGCGTTCGGGTGGCAGGTGTCCGTCTGGCTGAAACGCTGGCTGTTCGATCCCTCGGCGATCAACTGTAGCGACGTCGAATCAGTCACGCGGATCGGAGAGGAGACCCTCAGCATCGAGTACAAAGACGGCCCGAGACGGAGAGTCCACGACGTCAAGCTCTCGAAGAAGCACACGGACGACAAACGCCGGCTGGCGACCCGCGCGTTCGAACGGAAGGGTTTCGAGGTCGAGCGCGCGGAAAAAGAAAAGTGGTACGAACGAGTCGTCTGATCGCCGCCTGCCCGACTACTCGTTCCCGTCGCCCGCACCGGCCGCGGCGAAGTTCGCGAGCGCCTCGCTCATCATCTCGATCTCTTCGGACTGAGAGACCCCGTGGCGCTCGACTAAGTTCCACTCGGGATCGTTGTAGGTGATTTTCGTCCGCCCGTCCTCGTCACACCAGACGAGGATCTTCTGGGGCAGGTCGATCCCGGCGGTCTGTTTCTCCTGCATGATCGGTGTTCCGACCGCCGGCGCGCCAAAGAGGATCAGCGTCGTCTCCCGAAGCTCCTCGCCGACCGACGCGGCGTTTTCCGCGTGGTCGAACGTCGTGACGAGCTCGGGATCTCCCTCATCGATCGCGTTTTCGATCCGCTCGACGGTTTCCTCGACTGTATCGCCACCCTCGACAGTAACGAGACCGTCGTCGTTTTCGTCGCCTCCGTCGTGATCATCTCCGTCGCCGTGGCCGTCCCCTTCATTCTCGTCGGCAGCGGACCGCTCGCATCGGGGGTACGGCGCGCCGCCGAGGCGCATGGTTTGTCGGACTGTCTGACCCTGGTCGGAGAGACCATAGTGATCAGACATTGGTTGGCC
>JADFQH010000238.1:0-2729 GCA_022561895.1 Methanobacteriota archaeon
TAGTAGTAGACACGAAACCATCGGCGAAACATGGGTGAGTCGGACTCCGAGGTGGAACGGGAGCTCGAACGACTAAGCGAGGAGTTAGACTCCGGAAACGAGTATGATCGCCGCGCGGAGGAGCTCCTCGAACTAGAAGCAGTATTACAGAACGTCGAAGGGACCGTAGGTTCGCCGACGGAGCAGCGGACGACAGGGGTAGTACGAACTGCCCGGCGGGTCTCGGTCGTAGATATCCCGGAAAGCTACCCCGAGACGATCGAGACGGTGGCGGCGCTCGCGTTCGACGTTCGCCTAGACGCCGGGCGCGAAACGACGGTGTACACCGAATGGTCCGAGACGTTCACCGCCGAAACTCCGTTGGCTCGGTTGCTTGCGAGTCTCGATCTTTCTCCCGACTCCTTCGGGGATCTCCACGGCGCGGCGGTCCCGCTCGCGCGAGTCGATGGGCGGTATGTTCTCGATCTCCCATCACCGAACGCGACCGACCGCTCGGACAAATGGGTCTACCCGATCGTCGCCTGTCTCCTCCTCTGGGGCGTCGTTTGGCTTGCGAACCCGAGCGGCGGACTGATCCTCCTCGCGTGGCTGATTCTGCCGGTCGTGACGTACTTCGATATCGAATACCTCCATGAGGCGAGCGATTGGAATCCTCACAAACTCCTTTGGCCGTTTCTCATGGGGATCTGGGTCATCAACGTTCCTGTCGGACTGCTCTACCTCTATAAGCGAGTTCGAGCGGCGGGGCCGTTCTGGCGCTGATCCGTTCTTTTCACGCACTGTCACTGTAGCGCGGACGATAGCTCACAACAACACACTGACCAAACGTCCGTTGAACCAGCAACAGTTGCGCGAAAGTTGCGCAGTGATTAACCTTATACAGAACCTATTCCCTATTATAGAGTTTGTTCGTAGCTATCTAAAAGAAAATAAATGGTTTTGTAAACACAAGGTACTATATATCGGACGTTCGTCGTGTGGACGTGATGGACGAAAGCTGCGGACAGAAAGTGGGTGACACGGATAGGCGAACATTTCTCAAAGGAACGGCTGGCGCGGTCGCCGCGGGCACTCTCCCGACCGGCGCAGTGACAACTGCGACTGCAGACGAGGGGAAAGCGGGTGAATCGGTTCCCGAATCCATCGAAGCGACGGGCCGATACGGTCCGCACACGGGCCGTCCCTCGACGCGCGGTGAGCGGGGTATGGTTGCAACACCTCACTACCTCGCCAGTGCGGCGGGGATAGACGCACTCCGAAGCGGTGGTAGCGCCGTCGATGCTGCCATCGCCGCGAACGCCGTTCTTTCGGTGGCCTATCCACACATGGCCGGTCTCGGTGGGGATGCCTTCTGGCTGATCCACGACGGCGATGAGGTAAAAGCACTCAATGCGAGCGGTCCAGCCGCGAGTGAGGCGACCCGCGAACGCTACTCCGAGCACGACGAACTGCCCGACAGGGGTCCCGAATCCGCGATCACCGTGCCGGGTGCGGTCGATGGCTGGCGCATGGCTCACGAGAACCACGGCGCGCTCGCGTGGGAAGATCTGTTCGCTGACGCGATCCACCACGCCCGCGAGGGGGTTCCGGTGGGTCACTCGCTCGCGGACTGGCTCGAAATCGACGAACCGATCCTCGAACACTACCCCGATACCGCCGAAATTTTTCTGCCTGACGGCGATCTTCCGCAAGAAGGCGATCGTCTCGTCCAGTCTGCGCTCGCGAAATCCATCGAAACGGTCGCGTCCGATGGCGCACGCGAGGGGTTCTACGAAGGGGCGCTCGCAAAGGAACTCGCCTCGCCCGAGGGATCGCCGCTCTTACCCGCGGACTTCGCGGCGTTCGAAGCCGAGTGGGTCGATCCGATCTCGACGACGTACCGGGGTTACACCGCCTACAACTTCCCACCGAACACGCAAGGGTTCGCCGCCCTCCACATTCTGAATTTACTCGAAGGATTTGATGTGAAATCGTGGGGCGACAACTCGACGGAGTACTACCACCATATGGCGGAAGCGGTGAAGGTCGCTTTCGCCGACCGCGACGAGTGGCTCACCGATCCGGATCACGTCGACATTCCGCTCGACACCCTGCTTTCGAAGGGGTACGCTGACGAGCGCCGCGAGCTGATCGATCTCGAGAGCGCGCTGGATACGGAATCGGTCGAACCGGGAATCGAGTTCGGTGAAGCGGATCGCCGGGTTCCCGGTGGCGATACCGTCTATCTCACGGCCGTCGACGAGGATGGCCTCGCGGTTTCGCTCATTCAGTCAGTGTATTACGACTTCGGCAGCGCCGTGGTCGGCGGCGACAGCGGCATTATCCTCCAGAACCGTGGCTCGTTTTTCTCGCTCGATCCCGACCATCCGAATAGTTTAGAACCCGGAAAGCGGACGTTTCACACGTTGATTCCGGCGATGCTCTGTCGAGATGGCGAACCGTACCTTACTTATGGGACGATGGGCGGCGAGGGCCAGCCTCAGACACAGGCTGCGATGGTCACTCGTCTTGTGGACTTCGGCTACGACGTTCAGCAGGCCATCGAGGCCCCGCGATGGCTGATGGGTCCGACGTGGGGCACAGATGTCCAGGACCTCTCGCTCGAAGGCCGGATTTCTACTACTGTGATCGACGAACTCGACGCACGCGGCCAGCCGACGACCGTTCTCGACGACTGGGACGACAACATGGGCCACGCACAGGCGATCCGGATCGATTCGGAAGGGTAT
>JADFQH010000238.1:2739-4968 GCA_022561895.1 Methanobacteriota archaeon
AGGCGGCGCGGATCCTCGGGGAGATGGTGCGGCTCAAGGGTTCTGAACCTACTGTCCAAGGCGCCACAGTGCGCGGTAGAGCGTCCAGAGATCCACGTCGAGATCCTCGCCAATCCGCCGACAGGCTCGGATGAACTCGCGGTACTCCTCGACCGAGGGCGGATCCGAATAGGGTTCATCGAGTTCACCTGCCTCCCGAAGAACGCCCCACGTGCGCCCGTCGACGACCATGTAACGCTCGGGATCGATGAACTGGAGAAAGGCGCTGGCGACCGTCAGGTCCACGCCCTCCAACGCCGTGAGGCAACCGATCTGTTCGTCGAGATCGGTACTCGCCACGACATCCGCGATGACCGCTCGTACCTCGCTGAACTCGTTTTCTCCGAACTGCTTCTCGCCCGCACGGTGTTCTTTTTCCGGGTATGTGCCGAGAAACCGCCGGTAGTGCCACTGAACGACCCATTCTACATCCCGCCAGCCGAACTCGTTCTCACCAAATGCCGCCAGATACGTCTCGATCGCCTCCTCCTCGACCGGGTAGAGCGGCTCTTCGTCGGTGTACTCCTCGGCTCTCTCGGTGACGAGTGCGCGGGTGAGATCCATATTCCGATTTCGACGGGTGTGAACCTCAACGTTCGCCCCCGAAACAACTATGCGTTTACATATCGGCTACTGCTAGACGCGTAGGGGTTAAGTGGATGGTAGCCCTTTACACGTTGAGATGGTCACACACCGAGGGAGGAAGTCAGATGGCGACTGAGGAGCAAGAGCCGGTCAAGACGATCTGTCCCTACTGCGGCGTCGGCTGTGGGATTCAGGTCCAGCCGGGCGAGGAGCCCGGCGACATGCGCTTCATGCCGTGGGGCGACGCGCCAGTCAACGACGGGAAGATCTGCATCAAAGGCGGCGCAGCGACGCAAGTAGTCAACCACGAGGACCGCCTCACCGATCCGCTGATCAAAGAAGACGGCGAGTTCCGCGAGGCGAGCTGGGACGAAGCCTACAGCAAAATCGTGAGCGAACTCGAACGCGTCCGAGAGGAACACGGCCCCGACGGGATGGGCTTCTACGGATCGTCGAAGACGATGAACGAGGAGAACTACCTCTTACAAAAACTTGCCCGACGCTTTGGGACGAACAACATCGACAACTGCACACGAATGTGTCACGCCTCGACCGTCTGGGCGCTCCGAACAAGTTTGGGAGCGGGTGCGATGACCAACAGCATGGCCGACCTCCGAGAAGAGGGCGACCTCTTCTGGATCCACGGGGCGAACCCCGGCGAACAGCACCCCATCGCGAACAGCGTCTACTTCCGGCAGGCGGTGTTAGACGGCGCGACCGTCATCCAGGTCGACCCACACGCAAACAAGACGACGCGGTCGTTCAAGATCGACGACACCGACCGCCACATGCATCTCCAGTTGAATCCTGGGACGGATATCCCGCTCCTCAACATCGTCCTCAAGACGGTCCTGGACCATCACGAGGAGAACCCGGAGGATGGGTGGATCGACGAGGCGTTCATCGAGGAGCGAACCGAAGGGTTCGAGCACCTCAAAGAAACCCTCGAAGATTTCGACAAGGAGGCCGCCGCCGAAGAGTGTGGCGTTCCCTTAGAGGATATCGAGGAGGCAGCACGAAAATACGCCAAAGCGGGCAACGCCGCCATCTTCACGGGCATGGGGATGAGCCAGCACCGCTGTGGCGTCGACAACGTCCAGAACGAGATCAACCTCGCGCTGATGACCGGAAACGTCGGACGACCCGGCACGGGCGTGAACCCACTTCGCGGTCAGAACAACGTCCAAGGGACCTGTGACGTCGGTGCGATGCCGAACGTTCTTCCGGGGTATCAGCTCGTGGATGACGACGAAGCCCGCGAGTCGGTCGAAGACGTGTGGGGCTTCGATATTCCATCGGAACCCGGCCTGACGAACGTCGAGATCTCACACGAGGCAGGAAAATCCGTGCACGGACTGTTCATCATGGGTGAGAACCCAATCATGTCCGAGCCGGACGCGAATCAGGTCGCAGACCGGTTCGAGCGGTTGGAGTTCATCGCGGTGCAGGACATCTTCATGACCGAGACGGCGAAATACGCCGACGTGATCCTGCCTGCAACGACGTGGGCAGAACGCGGCGGAACAGTGACGAACACTGATAGGAGAGTCCAGCGCATGCGAGGGGTCGAAAAAGTTCACGAGAACACGAAACACGACCTCGACA
>JADFQH010000239.1 GCA_022561895.1 Methanobacteriota archaeon
TGAAGAGCGGGCCATTTCGCTCGCCTCCCGAACGACTGCGCTGGCCGATGAGGCGGATTCCTTGAGAGGTTTCATCGAGCGAACCACACCGGCACTCGCACCGAACCTCGCGGCACTCGCCGGTCCCGTGCTTGCGGCGCGCCTGATCGCGCTGGCTGGCGGACTGGGCGACCTCGCCAAAAATCCGAGCGGGACGTTGCAGGTGCTTGGAGCCGAGGACGCCCTGTTCGCCCATCTACGCGGGCACGCCCCCTCGCCGAAACACGGGATCATCTACACCCACGAGTACGTTCGCGAGACTCGCTCGGAGGATCGGGGATCAGCCGCTCGCGCGCTCGCGGGAAAGCTCACGATCGCCGCGCGGATCGACTACTATTCGGGCGACCGACGGCCCGAACTCGACGCCGAACTCGACGAGCGAATCGAAACAATCAGAGCGCGGGAGGGCGACAAATGACGCTTCCAGCGGGCGTTGAGCGCCGCGAGTTCGAAGGCCGCGAACGTCTCGCAACTCGTGGCGAGCCGGTCTACGGAGAACCAGTTCAGGGTGAGTGGCGCGCGTGGGACCCCAACCGGTCGAAGCTCGGTGCAATGTTCGAAAAGGAGATGGATCTCGGACTCGCTGGTGGCGAGAGGGTGCTCTATCTAGGAGCCGCAAGCGGCACGACGGTGAGCCACGTCGCGGATTTCGCAGGCCCGACGTACGCCGTCGAGTTCGCACCTCGCCCCGTCCGTGATCTTCTCTCTGTTGTGGAGTCCCGCGAAAACATGTTTGCACTCCTGAAAGACGCGAGAAAGCCCAAAACTTACGCTCACGTCGTCGAGAACGTAGAGGCGGTGATCCAAGACGTCGCTACGCGCGGGCAGGCCGAGGTGGCGATCCGCAATCGGGAGTTTCTCGCCGACGAGGGGCGACTGCTCGCGGCGATCAAAGCCAGAAGCGAGGACGTAACCCGCGATCCCGGAGACGTGTTCTCGGACGTGATAGATCGGCTCTCGGAAGGATACGAGATCCTTCAGACCGAGCGTTTAGAACCCTATCACGACGACCATCTCGCAGTCGTGGCGACGCCAAAATAACCGTTCGAATCACGAATCACGATGAAGAAGTTCCCCTCGCTCCCGCGAATCGCAAACGCCCCGCCGGAGCTACTCGATGGCGGACATCTCTGGTTACAGGAGAAAGTAGACGGAGCAAACATCCGATTCAGCGTCGCCCAAAGCGGGATGATCGTCTTCGGCGACCGGAGCCGCGTCTACCGAACCAAGGAACCGCCCGCGCCGTATCACCACGCCGTGCGCCACATTCGGGAGCGCTTCGACCGCGAGGCGTTTCTGTCGGTGGCCGACGACCCCGAGTCGTTCGTCTTCTTCGGCGAGGCGATGCACCACCACACCATCGACTACGACTGGGAGCGCACGCCCTCGTTTCTTGGCTTCGATATCTGGTCGGCCGAGCGCGAGGAGTTCTTACCCCTCGACACGGCGGAGCGCGCCTTTGTGCGACTGAAGCTCGATCCGGTCAACACCGTCGAAAAGGAGGCGCGAGCCGTGGATTTCGATTCCGACACCTACGAGATTCCACAGTCGGCGTGGTACGACGGCCTGGCCGAGGGGATCGGCGTGAAGAACAAAAACGGCACACGAGCGAAACTGCTCCATCCCCGTTTTCGGGAGGTCGAGGAAACAGTTCCACTAACGGGCGATCCGACGACGCTCGCAAAGCGGTACGCCACCGACCGGCGAATCGAAAAGATCGTAGAGAAATGCCGGGATCGAGAGATTCCTATCACCTTTGACGCCGTCTACGACCGCCTCGTCGAGGACATCGTTCGCGAGGAGCACAAGGAACTCTATCACGCCGAGATGACCGTCGATATGCGAGAGTTCCGGTCCGAAGTCGCAGCACACACTCGGAAGTATCTCGCGGATCAAGTATGAGTGGCGTTCCCGTTTCGATTACACACCTACCGTCGCATAACATGGCCTATTTATTCGAGGGAGCCAAATCGGAGTTCGATGGAGACGGGTTCGGCCGAGAACTTCGCGCGAATGGGCACCCTCGGTATCGAGGAGGAGTTTTTCGTCGTCGATGAGTCGGGCCGCCCCACCTCGGGAACGGACGAACTCGTCTACGAGAACGACCCGCCCGCTCTGCTCGAAGATCGCCTCGACCACGAGCTGTTTAAGTGTGTTATCGAGACCCAGACACCCGTCATCGAGTCGCTCTCGGAAGCCGAGGACGTACTTTGCGAGGTTCGAGAAACGCTCGTTTCATACGCGGCCGATCATGGATACCGGATCGCCGCCGCCGGCCTGCATCCGGGCGCGAAGTGGCGCGAACTCGAACACGCGGAAAAGCCCCGCTATCGCTCCCAGCTCGACCGAATTCAGTACCCACAGCACAGAAACACGACCGCAGGTATACACGTTCATGTGGGCGTTGACGACGCCGATAAAGCGGTGTGGATCGCGAACGAGATCCGCTGGTTCCTTCCTATTTTACTCGCCCTCTCGGCGAACTCGCCATACTGGAACGACTTCGATACGGGACTCGCCTCGGCGCGCGCGAAGATCTTCGAAACGCTCCCCAATACGGGGATGCCGACCGCCTTCTCGGACTATTCGGAGTTCGCCGCCTTCGAGCGCCTGATGGTCAAGCAGGGGTCGATCAACGACCGGGGCGAACTCTGGTACGACGTCCGGCCACACTCCGATCACGGCACGGTCGAGGTGCGCGCTCCCGACGGACAGGCCGATCCCGAGTCTGTACTGGCGTTCGTCGAGTACACCCACGCGCTGGTGATGGATCTCGCAGAACAGTACGATGGAGGTGCGGAAGGTTACGGTCACCGGCGTGAACTCTTGGATGAGAACAAGTGGCGCGCGATGCGCTACGGTCACGATGCCTCGTTTATCGACCGGGATCGCTCGGGGAGCGTCTCGCTTGACGAGGTCGTTATCCGCGAGTGTCGTCGTCTTGGAATCGAGGGAGTTCGAGGGATCTACGACGACGAAAGCGGGAGCGAACGCCAGCGGCGAGTTCGAGATGAATCGGGCGTCGAAGCGCTGTACGACTCCCTCGTTCTGTAGGCAAGACTTTTGAGGTGGGCAAGCTTTCGTCCTTCTAGAAAGGACATGTCCGAAAACGACCCAGAGGACGGCGAGGAGATCCCGGTGACGGTCAGCGAGGAGGGGACGGGGGCCAGAACGCGCATCGAGGAGGGGGCCGACCGCGCGGTCGAAGAGTTTGATCGGGGGATCGTCGATCTGCTTGCGTGGGTGCTCGATACGGAAACCCGCGCGCGAATCTACGTCTATCTTCGTCAGTACCCCGGTTCGACCAGCGAGGAGATCGCAAGCGGAACCGGGCTCTATCCGAGCACCGTTCGAGAGGCGCTCGCTGAACTCAACGAGGAGGGCAACGTCTCTCGCGAAAAGCGCGAAAGCGAGGGTGCGGGCAACAACCCATACGCGTACACCGCGATCGCACCGAGCGAGTTAGTGGGAGGGATCGTCCATCAGGTCCAAGACGAACTGAACACGGTGTTCAACCTCGATCAGTATCTCGCGGAGGACGAAGGCGAGGAGGCGAGCAGGCCGATCAGCATCACCGTCGATGATACTGATGATGAAGAGACCGACGAGTATCCCGATGACACCGAGGATGCTGACGATTTCGACTCCGACGAGGACGAAGCGATCGAATAATCCTTCCGAAGGCACTAAGCCACCGGCTCACATCGCCCCGGTATGCAGGTTGCGCTGGGCGGGACGTTCGACCCCGTACATGACGGCCATCGCGCTCTCTTCGAGCGCGCGTTCGAACTCGGCGACGTGACCGTCGGACTGACGAGCGACGAACTCGCACCCAAGACCCGTCGAGAGGACCGCTACGTCCGCCCCTTCGAGGAGCGAAAGGCGGATCTCGAAGACGAACTCGCGGCGTTGGCCGACGAACACGGTCGAAACTACGAGATCGGGACACTTGAAGCGCCAACGGGCATCGCCACACAGCCACGATTCGACGCGCTGATCGTCTCGCCCGAAACCACTGACGGCGGCGAGCGCATCAACGAGATCCGACGCGAACAGGGAAACGACCCCCTCGAAATCGTCATCGTCGATCACCTGCGCGCCGAAGACGGTGACATCATCTCCAGTACGCGGATCGTCAACGGCGAGATCGACGAACACGGCAACCTCACACCCGAGCGCGATGGACGCCGTCGCGAACGCTGACTGATCGACTGATCTGTGAACTAATTACCGCCGAAAAAACCGATCGTCTACGCGGCGACGCCCAGCTGTTCGAGTTCCTCGCTCGAATACTCCGCTTGTAGTTCCTCAGTCGTGTGTTCGGCGCGCAGTTCCGTTCGCTCGGTCTCGCTCATCTCATCAACGGCTCCAAAGCAGTGGCACATTGCATCCGATTTTCAGTGCTTAGCCCTCATAAACTCTGTTAGCACCGTTTCCAGAGTTGTGTAACACCCTCTCTCGAATGATAAATCATAGCAATTTATTCCTGGTCGTTATTAACCAACTCACTCCGGCGACTCGGGTTCGACACGAGAGAGGCGCATCGCGTTGCCCGTCACCCCGAGGCTCATCCCCATGTCGCCGATGACGACGGCGTGGATCACGGTCACGAGGCCGAAGGGTGCGCCGAGTGCGAGCAGCGCCTTCATCCCGAGGCTCGAATAGATGTTCTGGCGGATGACGCCGTTCGATTTTCGCGAAAGGCGATAGAGGTAGGGGAGGCGCGAGAGATCGTCTGTCATCAGTGCGATGTCGGCTGTTTCGAGCGCGGTGTCGGTTCCCGCCGCGCCCATTGCGATTCCCACTTCGGCGGTCGCGAGCGCGGGTGCGTCGTTGATCCCGTCGCCAGCCATCGCGACGTGACCGTACTCGGTTTCGAGTCGCCGGATTCTCTCTAACT
>JADFQH010000240.1 GCA_022561895.1 Methanobacteriota archaeon
CCTCGCCGATCCGCTTTCTGGCGTGCGATTCGGTTCGAAAGACGCCGACGAAGCGACCGTGATCGGTGGCTACGACTCGTGGCTCGCGACGGTCGACTGGCCGGACCCGGATCTCGTCTTGCGGTTCGGGGCCTCGCCCACCTCGAAAACTCTCAGGAACTACCTTCGAGACTCGACAGCCCGCCAGATCATCGTCGACCCCGCGGGCGAGTGGCGCGAGGCGACGTTTACAACAACTGATCTGGTCGTCGCGGACGGCAACGAACTCACACGCACCCTCACCGAAGGGATCGACCCCTCGCCAGCCAGCGGCGAGTGGCGAGAGCGGTTTGCGCGCGCTGAAGAACGGTATTGGAAGCTACTCGGTGAGGAGAGCCACGGGCTGTTCGAGGGCGCGATCCTCGGACGAGTGTTCGAGGGCGCGCCCGATTCCGCGACGATCTTCGTCTCGAACTCCATGCCCGTCAGAGATGCGGACCGCTTCGCCCGACCACGAGACGCCGATCTGACAGTCCTCGGAAATCGAGGCGCAAGCGGGATCGACGGGATCACGAGCAGTGCGCTCGGAGCGGGCAGCGCGACTGAGGACCCGCTCGTTCTCGTGACCGGCGATCTCGCGTACTACCACGATATGAACGGGCTGCTCGCAGTCAGTCGGTTAGGGATCGACGCGACGATCATCCTCATCAACAACGACGGCGGCGGGATCTTCCACATGCTCCCGATCGAGGGGTTCGATCCCCCATTCGAGAGCGAGTTCAAAACTCCGCATGGACTGGATTTCGAGCCAACTGGCGATCTGTACGGCCTCGAATTCGTTCGCACTGACTCTCTCGGTGGATTTGCCGACGCCTACCACGAGTCGCTTTCGAGTTCGGGGACACAGGTAATCGAAGTCGTTCTCGATGGGGAAGCGAGCCACCGCCGGCGCGAGGCGATCCACGAGCGGGTCGGCGAGCGCCTCGGATGAACCAACGTTTTTGATCCCTCTCGCGTAGCGTGGCGTATGGTTTCGGAACTCTTCGATCCCGACCGCTGGGACGCTATCGATCACGATTTCGACGACATCACGTACCACCGCGCGCGCGAGATCGGCGCGGTGCGGATCGCCTTTGACCGCCCCGAACTGCGAAACGCCTTCCGGCCCGGCACCGTTGATGAGCTCTACCGCGCACTGGATCACGCGCGCAAACAGGCCGACGTGGGCTGTGTCCTCCTTACTGGAAACGGCCCCTCGGAAAAGGATGGCGGCTGGGCGTTCTGTTCAGGTGGGGATCAGTCGGTACGCGGCGGCTCGGGCTACGAGTACCACGATGACGACGAGGCCGGCGCGGACGACGCCGCCGATGTCCGGGAGGCGAAAGCCGGCCGGCTCCATATCCTCGAAGTCCAGCGACTCATCAGATTCATGCCAAAACCCGTTATCGCGGTGGTTCCGGGCTGGGCGGTCGGCGGCGGCCATTCCCTCCATGTCATCTGTGATATGACGCTCGCAAGCGAGGAGGAGGCCAAGTTCCTTCAGACCGATCCCGACGTGGCGAGCTTCGACGCCGGATTCGGTTCCGCCTATCTGGCCCGACAGGTCGGACAGAAGAAGGCCAGAGAGATATTCTTCCTCGGGAAAACCTACTCTGCACCTGAAGCAGTGGAGATGGGGATGGCGAACGAGGCCGCCCCTCACGATGAGTTAGAGGAGACGGCGCTCGAATGGGCCGAACGGATCACGAAGAAGAGCCCGACCGCCATCCGCATGCTCAAGTTCGGGTTCAACGCCATCGATGACGGCATGGTCGGCCAGCAGGTCTTTGCCGGCGAGGCAACCCGACTGGGCTACATGACTGACGAGGCGGCGGAGGGCCGGGACGCCTTCCTCGAAAAGCGCGATCCCGAGTTCTCGGAGTACCCGTGGCACTACTGACCTGAGCGCTCGCGGCTCGCGACGACTCAGTTTATATCGCTCGCCCACGAACACCTGCTAACCGCCGTATGTTCGAGCCCATCGTCGACGCTGCCTTTTCGCTCCTGTTGATCGTCGGTCTGCCGGCGCTGTTTTTCTTTTTCGTCCTCAAGGGGGCGCTCGTCGGAAAGCCCCTGCCCGCGTCGGTGTTGCTGCCCGGCTACGTCCTCGCGGTTTCGCCGTCGGCGCTCGAACTCGTCGCGATCGTGCTCATCAGCTCGCTCGGCTACGCCGCCGGCCAGCTCCTCGTCTACTACGGCGCTCGCAGAAAAGGAGTGGCGTTTCTCCGCTCGGCTCCCCGCGTGCGGCTCTCCGAGGCGCGACTCCGGCGTTCTGAAGTACTATTCGAGCGCTACGGCGGACCGGCGATCTTCATCACGAACATGGTCCCTTATCTCGGCGGACTGGTCCTAATCCCGGCCGGAATCGCCTCCTACCCCATCCGTGGGGTCCTCGTCTACGCGCTGAGTTCGACGGTCATCTACCACGCCGCGCTCGTCGCCATCGCGGCTGGAGCGGTGGGTTTTGTTTCGTAGACGCCGCCCTGCCGTTCGTTACTCGCATAGCTTCTACCCTGTGGGCTCCCAGCCGACGAACTCCTCTTCTAACTCGACGCCGAGCGCGTCGATAATCCCACCGAGTGCGGTGTATCCCTCCGCAAGTGCCGCGATGCCGACCACCGCCGAGTCATCGTAGTACTCGGAGATCGTATCGTGATCCTGATCGCTGACCTCGCCGCGGACGACCGAAAGCGCGTACCGAAGCAGCGTCGCTTCCTCCTCATCGAGCGCGTCGAACTCGCCGGCAGTGATCGCCCCGATCGTTTCGTCGGTGATCCCCTCGCTGCGACCGATATTGACGTGCTGGTGGAACTCGTACTCGTTTCGAATCTCGTGAGTCACGGCAAGGATCACGAGTTCTCGGCGGCGATTCGAAAGCCCGCTGTCGCTCCAAAGTGAGGAGAAAAAACCACGGAGACCGGCGAGCACCTCGGGATTGTTCCCCAGCGCCTGATAGACGTGCAGCGGCCTGTCCTGTAGGGACGAAACGAGCAGGTCGCGGTGTTGTTCTGGAACGTCCTCGCTTTCTACGTACGGAACGCGGGCCATACGACCCAGTTGATAGGGGATGAGTTAGTTGTGTGTGCTTCGGTGACACTGGCCGGATTCGAGAATCAGCTATCGTTTCGTCGCCACGAACGAACCCCGAGCGCGATTGCAAGGGCGGCGAACCCGAAGCCAACCCACCAGTCGATCGAGCCGACCGGCGCGCCCCACGAGTTGTTCGGCAGAAAGAGTATCGTCCCGACGAAAACCGCGACCGCGAGCAGAAACACCGCGGTAGCAAACGGTGAGGAACGGATTTCGCTCAGGTCGGATCGCATACAGTACCCTAACTGTCCGTTCCAAAGTACGTTCCGGCCCGTCAGACGTGATACGATTGATCGCGCGCGACGACCGTTTCGGGTTCGAACCGGACGAGCCGCCAGCGCTCTTCGGGGAGGTCAGCGAACCGGTCGTCCCACTCGCTTTGCTCGTCGCCCAAATACCGTGCGAGCAGGCGTTCTGCCCGTTCGGCATCGAACGGTTCGACGGTCGCTCGCCCGCGGAGTCCGACGTGCTCGACACGTCCCGTCTCGGGGTCCGAATCAACGATCGCGACCGCTGTCTCGGGATGGTCGGCCACGCGCCCGAGGTAGCTCTTTTCTGCGTCCGCGATGATCCAGAGCGCGCCGTCCTCCCACAGGAACCACAGCGGTGAGACGCGCGGGCTACCTTCCGCGGAAACTGTCGACAGATGACAGAACAGCGGTCGAGCGAGAAATTCGTCCAGTTCGATATCTAGGGTATCCTCTACGAGTTCCATGCGGCTCGAATCACGACCGGCCGACATCGCTCTTCCGTTGACTCTCGATAAACCACAGGCGCTATGCGCGGGGGCTCCCAACCTCCACTGAATGAGTACGGTTTCGGTCTCCCGACGCAGGGCGTGGCTGATGGCCGCCCGTCCGCAGACGCTTCCCGCAGCGGCCGCACCGGTGATCGTCGGCGTCGGTCTCGCGCTCGCAAACGACGTTTTCTCCGTTCTTCCCGCATTGGCCGCCCTCGTCGGTGCGGCGCTGATCCAAGTCGGGACGAACTTCGCGAACGACTACTACGACGCGATAAAAGGCGCTGACACCGACGAACGCACGGGCTTTACCCGTGTTACTCAGTCGGGACTGATCGCCCCCGAGGAAGTCAAACGCGCGATGGCCCTCGCCTTCGCGCTCGCCATCCTCGTCGGCAGCTACCTCGTCTACGTCGGCGGGATTCCAATCCTCGTCATCGGCCTCGCGAGCGTCGCCTCGGGGATCGCTTATACCGGTGGCCCCTACCCCTTCGGCTATCGGGGACTGGGCGACCTCTTCGTCTTCGTCTTCTTCGGGCTGATCGCGGTGACGGGAACCTACTACGTGCAGTCTGCCGCCCTCCTTGCAGGGCCATTTCCCCTCTGGATCCCGCCCGAGACGCTCCCCGTCGAAGCCGTCATCGCAAGTCTCCCGATCGCCGCCCTTTCGACTGGAATCCTCGTCGTGAACAACATCCGAGATCTCGAAACCGATCGGGAGGCCGGAAAACGAACCCTGACGGTGATGTTCGGCTACCGGTTCAGCAAAGTCGAGTACACCGCACTGTTCGCAGTTGCCTACGTCGTCCCGCTGTGGTTTTTCCTCACCGGGTTCGGCGTCGCGACGCTCTTTCCGTATCTCACGGTCCCGTATGCAGCCTCGCTCGTTCGGACAGTACGAAGGGAAACCTCGGGTGAGGCGCTCAATCCGGCACTCGAGCGAAACGGAAAACTGCTCGCGGCCTACGCCGCGCTCTTGACGTTGCCACTCTTGGCCGGCGGCTGCGCCGCCGCGCGTGTGCAGACGAACGACGTGCTGGTTATCACG
>JADFQH010000006.1 GCA_022561895.1 Methanobacteriota archaeon
GGTCAGCCCACTTCGAGGAACTCGACGTCTGGACGCTCGGCTCGGCGTGGTAGGTCGACTGAGTTAGTTTTATAGTCCTCGTATTGATCGATTGTCCACTGTCGAACCGAGTCATCCGTCGAGTTTACACAGTGTGTGAGGTTACCAGCTGCGTCGTACGCGCCAATGAGAACTCGATCGTCCAGAATCGTACACCCGAACTCCATCCGTTGGCTGGTAGCGAACAGCGAGAATCGTTGTTCAGAGACAGCAGCAGAGACGATTGGGGATTCCTGTGATCGGAGTTGACCGGCAACCGCGTCGCTGACGATGATCTCGACCGAGACACCTGCTTCGAGAAGTTCACTCCGGGGCTGATCGAGTATCGGACTCACAATCGGAGTGATACCGGAAAGCGTCTCGCTCGACGTGTTTTCCATCACATCGAGGAAATAGCTGATCGCTGTATGGGGACCTTCGGGTGTTGCTTCGACGAGATCCGAGTCTGCTAACGCCTCGATCGGAAACGTGTTGGCAGTATCTCCAAGGGCCGTGAGAAATGAACCGTACTTTCCAATGATTTCAACGGACTCGGAGAGCGAACGATACTGTTCTAAGACGTGTCTGCCACCGGCCGAAAGCGAGTATATCCCCGATGAGTCCGTAACCCAGCCGACCGCACACAGTTCGCCGACGATACGATTGACGGTAGAACGAGATGCAGCACAGCTGTCCGCAATCTCGGACTGGCGGCGCGACTCACCATCGAGTGATTCGAGCACCTCGACGCGTCGCTTCGAACCGGCCAAAAGTGAAATATCGTCGTGGTATGAATACATACATCAAAGTCGTACGAGCTGATCTTATAATTACCGGGAAAACTGAAGTTATCTTCTCGGCTTCAACAGAGACCGGCACCAGCACAGGTTGCGCTGGCTCCCCGCTCACACCCCTCATCAAGAACGAACGGAACGAGGAATCTGCATGCTACGGTACATCCTCCCGCAATAATCGGATTGGCAGTTCGAGCGCAGATCCGGAGGCATCGGGCTACCGAAGGATCTGGTTTTGTTTCTCTTGTCTCGTACCCCATCTTGGCAATACGATATATTGTAATATAATTATTTACCAGAATGATTCCGCAAAAAGAGATCATTGGAGTTGGAATATAATCCTACGGTATATGATACTCAAATCATACTTTGCGATCTAACTGCCAAAACTATTGCAGAGTCCAGAACAGTTCCATCGTGTAGAATTCAATCACATCAGGAAACCAGACATTTATACTTGAGTAAAATCACACAAATACGTTATGTGTGCGTCATTCGTAGACCGGATCCGGATTGGATGGTCGATCAGTCGCGACTCGCTGACGTTTCTCGCCCGAGAACGGGATCTGCTCGTGCTTCCCGTCCTCAGCGGGATTATCTACCTCGTTTCGGCGCTCGTCGTGTTCGCCGTCGTGTTTCTCGGGATCGTCGGAGTAGGAGAAACACCCGACGAAGGCACGAGCGAACTCATCTACATCGCGGGCGTGCTCGTCTATCTCCTGTTGACGAGTATCTCGCTTACCTTTTTTGCGGCCGCGCTGGTCTACTGTGCGGATCGGCGTTTTCGCGGCCACGAGGCGTCGATTCGTGAGGGGCTGGCGGTGGCGTGGAAAAGAAAATCAAAAATCGTCGCGTGGGGCATTCTGACTGCGGGCGTCGGCTTTCTCATCCGTCGGCTCAGCCGCCGAGGCGGTGCCGGAACAGCAGCATCAGGATTACTTGGTTTCTCGCGGTCCGTCGTGAGCTTCTATGCGGTTCCAACCATCGTCTTTTCGGAGGGATCGATCCGTGAGACGCTCTCGGAGAGTGCGCGCCTGTTCAAGGGGACGTGGGGCGAGTACGCGAGCCTTTCGCTCGGAATCAACCTCCTCTTGCTCCCGCCGATCGCGATCGTGATCCTCGCCTCGGTGTTCGGCATGCCGATGCTCGCCGACTCGTTAGTACTGCCCGCGATCGTCCTCGCTGCCCTCCTCGTCGGTGTCGTCCTGCTGGTCCGCCAGACCGCACTTGGGGTCGCGAAAGCGGCGCTGTACACCTACGCAACGACTGACAGACTGCCGCCGCAGTTCGCGGATGTCGATCTCGACGCGCTGGCCTCACGTCGAGCGGAACCGCCGGGTCGGGGCGGAGTTTGAAGGAAAATCAGCATGTATCGTAGCCTCGATGGGTCTCCTCGCGGTGAGCTAGTCGCTCTTCAGGAAGCTCCGGCAGCGCTTCCGATTCCAGTGGGATACACCCATGAGAGAGGGTGCCCGTGATCCGGGTTCGGTCGCCATCGAGCGCCAGCCGCACCGTGGGCGCGAGCATCCCGCCGAACTTCGCGTGCTGTTCTTCGGGCGGGAGGCCCGCCACGTCGTCGAGCGCGAGACCGCCGAGATCGTAGTAGTTGAAGAAGCCACTCACCAGTAGCTCCTCACGGTGGGGGAACGCAACCCACGAGTAGGCCTGATACGGTGCGTTTTCCGGGTTGGTGAGCACCAGCCCAGACTCGTTGAGCGGGCGGTACTCGCCCATGAGAGAGTCGGCGACGAAGCCATAGAGACCGTCCGGACCGTCGATTCCGGGTGCAAAGGTATGATCGTGACTGGAGATGAAGAGATAATACTGGCTATCGTGAACCACGACGTGCGGTCGTTCGAGTTCCTGATTCACACAGACCCCTTCGAGGAGGGGATCTTCGAAGTGCCAATCGGTCGGATCGCCCGTGGGTGAGCGCGCGATCCCGACGCTGCCGTTGAACGCTTCTTGTACCTCGTCCTCACAAACGCCCTCGCCCTCCAGTACTGGTGAATTTGCCTCGAACAGCAGACAGGTCTCGTCGGTCGCGGGGTCCTCGTAGAACCACGGGTCCCGAAAGGTGTAGATCATCCCCCGATACTGCTCTTCGCGCTCGTAGCGCTCGCCATCGGGTTCAAGCAGGATCTCGTGTTCGAACGGTCCCTCGATCGTGAGTCCGGAGTCGTCCGCCTCGATCATTCCCCCAGAACCGACCGCGAGACGCTGTTCGTAGGTGAGCTCCTCCTCGTCCGCTCTGCCCGAGGCCGTATAGTAGACGTAGATCTGCCCGTCTTCATCCAAAAGCGCCGAACCGGCCCACTGGCGCGAACCGAGCGCCTCGTCCTCAAAGATCGGTCCCCCGTCGTGCCAGTTCTTGCCATCTCGGGAGTAAAAATAGCGAATCTCGGCAACATCGTGGCGCTTTCCGGGGAGCAGATCGGCGGGCGCAGTCAGCGAGAAGATCACGCGCCAGCCGTCGATAGAAGCGATCGAACCGTCACGAGTCCTGAGAAACCACGTATCCCAACCGTTGATGTCGGGCGCGGCGTCCTCCGTCGGCGGGTAGATGATCGGTGCGACGGTCTCGCTGGTTCGTTCGATCTTCGAGGCCTGCTCGCGAGTCCAGCGTGGAGTGGCCCGTTTGCGGCGCTCGGGTTCCGGATTCATACTCCAAGTCGGCGGATGGCAGGAAAAACGGTTGTGTTATCCAATGCCTCGTCTCGACCGGGCTCGGAGCGAGCGGCTGTACCGATCTTTAAATATGAATGAGAACAAACTAACAGTATGGCAGCCGATCTTTCCGACCGTGTCAAGGAGATCGCACGCGAGCGTGAAATTCCCGAGTCGGCGGTCCTCGAAGCGGCCATCGAACGCGGCGTGCAGGGGTTGTGGGAAGACATCGTACTGGGCCAGTATCTCGATGGCTCGCTCACTCGCGAGACGGCAGTAGAGCGCGTCGGTCGCGAGAAGGTGCGCCGGGCCGAACGCGAGCGCGAGATCGTAGAAGAGGACGTTGAATGGGGACTGAACGCATAGCCACTCGCATTGCCGTCGCGGACGCGGGACCACTTATCTATCTTGCACAACTCGATGCACTGTTCATTTTTTCGGCTCTGGATACGCTCTTGATCCCGAAGGCAGTTTACGACGAACTCGAAGTCGGTGGATTGCCGGATGGGTTCGAACGTCTCTCTTACGAGATGGTCGAAGCGGATTCAGTACCAGCGATCGACACCGATCTCGATCCCGGCGAAACAGCCGCGCTATCTATTGCGATCGAACGGAGCGCAGTTCTTCTCACTGACGATCTCGACGCACGGAACGTGGCCGACGAAGCCGACATCGAAGTCCATGGGTCCGTTGGTCTCATCGCACTTGGGTACTCGCGTGAACTCATCGGGCAAGACGAAGCGGCGTCGTTGATGCGGTCGCTACAGTCCGAGACGAACCTGTTCATCACCGACGCGGTAATCGAGCGCGGAATCGAACTGCTCGACTCTCAAGAGTGAACAGAAACTCAGAAAAAACGGTTGTGTTATCATTCCAGCACCGAATCAGCCGAGCGATCCACGACGAACCGTACATCCGTCCGAACCATCTCTATCGTGTATGAAGCTCGCCGAACTCTGGAACGTACTGGTCGTCGGTCTCGCAGTCGGCGTCGGACTCGTGTTGGTCGAGACGAACCTCGTCGCTGCGATCTGTCTCGTCACGTACGGCTCGCTCGTCGCCGCCACCTCCTTTACGGACCACTACGAAGAACGCATCGAGGAGTACTCCGGCGCGCTCACAGCGCTCCAGATCCTCCTGCTGGTGGTCGCATTGGTTAGTCTATACGTCTGAGCAGCGGTAGTTCGCAAAAAATCGTGAGATCGGTCGGGCCGCTCAGTCGTCGGCGGGGGCTGGCGAGTCGCCGGTCGAGACACCAGTACCGGGTCCAACGTCGATGCCGAGTTCTTCTAACTTCTCGTCGGGGACGACGCCATCAACCCAGCCACGGTGTTCGTAGTACTCGACTTTCATCTCGTCGAGTTCACAGTACTCGCCCTCGCTCGCGCCCTGTCCGGGCATGCCGCCCGATTCGAGGAACCTCTCTGGAAGGGAGTCGTCCTCGCCGTCGAAGCCCGCGAGGTTGTTGTAGTACCGTTCGAGGTTGTAGACGCGCTCCCCCGAGGCCATCAGTTCGTCCTCGCTCACGTCGAGACCGGTCATCCCGTTGTACTGGAGAACGTACTCCTCGATACCCTCCGCGAAGGCGTTGAACTTGCAGATGTCGAAGGAGTCCGAGATGGCGTGCAGGTCCTGGAAGGTTGCGGTCAGCTCGCCTTTGCCCTCGTACTCGTAGGGATCGACCTTCTCCGGGATTCCCAGAATTTCGGCGGCGGGTGTGTACCCGCGCAGGTGGCAGGCTCCCCTGTTGGAAGTGGCATACGCGATGCCCATGCCCTTCATGCAGCGTGGGTCGTAGGCGGCGATCGACTGACCTTTGACCGAGAGCTTCGAGTCGTGGCCGTCGACCTCGTCGGCAACGCCCTCTTGGCCTTCGGCGAGCAAGTCAGCCAAATCGTCCTCGCGCTCTGCGATCCGGGAGATCATGTCGATCATCGTCTCCTCGTCGCCCCAGTCGATGCCATCCCCGAGATCGTCGAGCTTGCCCTCTTCGGTTAGCTCCATCGCCATCGCCATGATGTTGCCGACTTCTATCGTATCGATCCCATGGTCGTTACATCGGTCGATCATCACGGCGATCTTATCCCGATCGTCGTTCGCGGAGTTCGTCCCGAGGGCCCACGCCGATTCGTACTCGAAGGACTCCATCCGGATGTTCATATCCTCGCCCTTGTGCTGGGTCTGGACCTCGACTTCCTTCTTACAGGCAACCGGACAGGAGTGGCAGGTGGGTTCGTCGACGAGAATGTTCTCGCGGACGTTTTCGCCGCTGATCTTCTCTGCGTCGAGATCGTGTGGGCGATCTTCTTCGTGTTCGTTGTACGAGATCCCCGAGGTGTACTTGCCGTTCTTCGTCGGGTGTCCGTCCATCTCCTCGGTGATGTTCATCAGGACGTTCGTCCCGTACATCGAGAGGCCACCCTCGTTGGGTGCGGTGACTTCTGACTCCTGGATGAGCTGCATCGCCTGCTGGTGGCCCTCCATAAACGTCTCCTGATCGGCGGGCTTTGGCATCTTTGTACCGGATTTGATGACGATCGCCTTCAGGTTCTTGTTGCCCATCACACAGCCCGTTCCTCCTCTACCGGAGGCACGGTCGTCCTCGTTCATGATGCAGGCGTATTTGACGCCGTTTTCGCCGCCTTCACCGATGCCCATGTAGGACATGTTCTTCCCGTAGGCACCCTCGTGTTTTTCTTCTAAGATCTCGCGGCTCTCGTGGACGCCTTTACCCCAGAGATCCGAGGCGTCGTGGAGTTCGATCTCGCCGTCCTCGACGACGGCGTAGACGGGATCGTCGGATTTGCCCTCGAACAGCAGGCCATCGAAACCGGCCCACTTGAGGCGTGCGCCCGACCAGCCGCCGTGATGCGAGTCCGTGACGGTCCCGGTGAGGGGGGATTTCGTACAGACCGCGATCCGCCCGCTCATCACCGTCTGGGTCCCCGTCAGCGGGCCGTTCATGAACGCGAGCAGGTTCTCGTCGCTCATCGGGTCCACGTCGGGCCCGTTGTCGAAGACGTACTTCACGCCCAGCCCGCGCGCTCCAATGTACTTTTCTGCGTCGTCGTCGTCGACGCTCTCGTAGTTTACATCACCGGCTGAGAGATCGACTCGTGCGACGTGGTCTTGAAATCCGCCAAGGTCTGTCATGGTTAACTGTCAACAGTGTATATGCGCCGGATCATATTAGGATTTGCCGTTCCTGCGTAAGTGATTGTGGTTACTCCCTTCCACCGATCGGGAGAGGCGTCTTCGCTTTCAGGTGCAGGCACTCTTTGTTCTTGCTGGCGCAGCTTTATGTCGTGAGACACGTTGGGTAGTACCGAAGAATGTCAACGCAGATCCCTAACGTCGTTTCCCGGTTCCGACAGCCCCAGTATACGGGCGAAAACCGCTGTCTTCCGTGTACGATCGTTAACGTCGCCATTGCGATTCTCTTCGGGATCGCCCTCGCCCTCGTCTCGGCTCCGCTCGGACTGGCACTGTTGCTCGTTTCGCTCGGTGCGATCTACGTTCGGGGCTATCTCGTTCCCGGCACGCCGGAGCTCACGAAACAGTATCTCCCAGCGTCCGTGCTTCGGCTCTTCGGGAAAGAACCCATCGCCGAACGGCGTACGTACACGATCGAGAGTCCGGAGGAGCTGGACGTTGGACGAATCCTCTCCGAAATCGGTGTGCTCGCCGACTTCGAGGAGAGCAACGAGCCCACACTGACACCGGCGTTTCGCGACCGTCTGTGCGAACGAATCGAGACGGTACGAGAACGGGGGACGAACCCCGAAGACGTCGCGCAACTGTTCGATGTCGAGGGGGTAAACCCACAGAGTGAGACCTCGTTTGCCCTTCCAAAGGGGCTCGTCCGCTGGGAGTCGGAGGCCGCACTCGTCGCCGACATCGCCGCAGGCGAGGAACTCCGGACGCGACTCGATGGCTGGGACGATCTCGACCGTTCCGCCCGCCGCGATCTCCTTACCGGTGTTCGACTCGCCCTCGACTCGTGTCCGTCGTGCGACAGCCCGCTCTCGATCGAGGAACACCGGCTCGATCCCTGTTGTCAGAAACCCCATACAGTGATTCAATCGATCTGCGAGGACTGTGACGTAGCGATCGTGGAGGTCACGGTGATGGGAATCGACGGGGAGACATCCGCACGAATGCGGTTTCTCTAGACCGTCGAACGAATCGCTTTCTGCCGCACTCGTCCCCGATCGCGGCCCGGCGATTTTTTTACGACCCACCCGATCTGTGCCGCCCGTGTATGTTTTTTCATAACTCCCGTTCCGTGTACGGTGTTCCACCGGAGTTCCGTACACGACTGTCAGATTATTTATATCTGTACTCCATGGTCGATCTGTATGGTTGGAATCAACCGACGGAGGGTGCTTCAGTCCGCGGCTGCGGGGACCGTCTTTCTGGCAGGGTGTATGGGCGGAGACGAAGAGAATGGAAACGGCGGTGGGAGCGAAAACGGCAGCGGTAATGGTGGCGGAAATGGGGACGACGAGGTGTTAGGGGATCCGGAGTACACGGAGGGCCGCCCGGAACCCGGCGGCACCTCGATGGAGGATATGCCCGATCTCGAAGGGGAGGTTATCGTTTATTCGGGACGCAGCCAGCCCCGAGTCGGGGAGCTGATGGACTACATCGACGGTCTGTACGACGATCTCACCCTCGAAGTCAGATACGACGATACCGACGACCTGATCAACGCCATCACAGTAGAAGAGGAGACGCCCGCGGACGTGTTCTATGGAAGCGACTCCCAATCGATGACCTTTCTCAAAGACGAGGGTCTCACTACGGAGCTTCCCAACGACGTTCTCGATCTAAGCCCCGAGGAATTTCGCGATCCAGACGGCAACTGGGCGAGCTTCACCAGACGGTTCCGGGCGCTCGCGTGCAACCCCGAGATGGTGGATGTCGAGGAGATGCCCGACGACATCTTCGCATACGCGGAAGACGAGGCGTTCCAAGACGAGCTGATGTGGGCGGCGGATCAGGGGTCGTTTCAAGCCTTCGTGACGGCGATGCGGGTAATCCACGGCGAGGACGAGACGTTCGAATGGCTCCAGACGATGGTCGAAGACCAAGGGGTCGTAAACTCTCCCGGCGGCGACAGCGGACTCGCGGAAGCGGTCGGCGCTGGCGAGGTTTCTGCGGGGTTTACGAACCATTACACGCTTCGAGACCAGCCGGAGGGCGCGATCGAACTCGCCTTTACCGACGGCGATGCGGGTGCGATGTTCAACGTGACTGGGGGCACTGTAATAGAAGGAACCGACAATCAAGCGTCGGCAGAACAGTTCGTTGCCCACCTGCTTTCTGCGGAAGCCCAGGAGTACTTCGCGACGACGACGTGGGAGTACCCGAGCATCGAGGAGGTCGAACCCATCGAGGAAGTCCCCGGAACGGACGAGTTCAGCCCGCCCGAGTACGACCTGAACGAACTCGCCGAACTCGAAGCGACCCTCGACATGCTCCACGAACTGGGGATCGAGACCTGACGGTCGTCATCGACGACGCGAGGGCACTCGCCGTCCACGGATGGACGGTGTAAACCCCTCCGGTGATACATGCCTTCGTTTACCCCATCCAACACGAAACGCGATCCGTCCGAGACGAACGCGGACGAGGAGTCAACTCTCCCGATCGGGCTCACACTTCTAGCTGGTGCGATCGCTGCCGTCGTCATAACGCCCGTGCTCTGGGTTCTGTTCGTCGCGCTGAGTGTCGACCCCGAGAGCGCGTTTTCGCTGATCTGGGATACGAGAACGCGAACCGTCCTCACTACGACGACGATCCTCATCGTCACCGTCACCACGCTCTCAGTCCTTCTCTCGGTTCCACTCGCATTTCTCACCACCCTCACTGATCTTCCCGGAAAACGCCTCTGGAGCGTTGTACTCGCACTTCCGCTCGTGATCCCGAGCTACGTCGGCGCGTTCGCCTTTATCTCCATCTGGGGCCCGAAGGGAATCGTCCAGGGCTGGCTTTCGCCCCTCGGCGTCGAGTCCCTGCCCGCGATCTACGGACTGCCGGGCACGATCTTCATCCTCACACTCTACAACTATCCCTTCGTCTATCTCACGACGATCGCGGGGCTCCGGGCGTTCGATAAGACCTTCTTGGAGGCCGCACGCACGCTCGAAACGAATCTCGTATCGGCGATACGATACGCTGTACTGCCGCTGATCAAACCCGCGGTCACGGCGGGTGCGTTGCTCACTGCCCTCGAAACTGCCGCGGACTTTGGCGTGCCCACGATGATGCGCCTCGACGTGTTTACCCGCGTCATCTACGTCCAGTACAACTCGTTCAATTTGGAGTACGCCGCACTGCTCTCGCTCCATCTCGCGGCCATTGCCCTTGTGATCGTCGTGATCGAATCGCAGGTCAGGGGCCACGACGCGATCCACGGCGAGGCCCGCGGCGGGTCGCGTTCCTACACCTATCGGCTCGGACGCTGGAAATGGCCCGCACTCGCGCTCTGCTCTACCGTCGTTCTCTTTACCCTCGTGATGCCCGTCGCCATCCTCTTCATGTGGCTCGTTCACGGCCCGGTCGCGTACGCGGGCGGACTCGAGTTCGACTGGGAGTACGCGACGAACTCGGTTTCGGTCTCGCTGCTCGCGGCGGGCGTCGCCGCGGCCATGGCGCTTCCAATCGCGTATCTTTCAGCGCAGTACGACTCGCTTCTTGGACGGATTTTCGAGCGCGCCACCTATCTCGGCTTTGCGATACCCGGCGTCGTTATCGGACTCAGCCTGGTGTATTTCGGTTCTAGACACGTTCCCTCGATCTATCAGACGATTCCGCTTGTGGTCTTTGCCTACGTCGTGATGTACCTCCCATTGGCTGTTGGCTCGACGCGGACATCGATCCTCTACATCAATCCGCGGCTCACGGAGGCCGCGCGGATGCTTGGGTCGAGTCCTATCGAGGCGTTTCGACGGGTCGTCTTCCCGCTCATGATCCCCGGCGTCGTCGCGGGGAGCGCGCTCGTCTTTCTCCACGGGATGAAGGAACTACCCGCAACGCTGATGGTTCGTCCCATCGGCTTCGAGACGCTTGCAACCTTCGTCTGGATGGTCGAAGGAAACGCCTACTATGGATACGCGGCGATTCCGGCGCTGCTCCTCATTTTCGTCTCAGGATTCTCAATACTGGCGGTGCTGCCCCGAGATGACGAGGATCCTCGGCTTCGTAAACTTCGCCGACTCCTTCCGGGCCGGGAGGACAGTCGTGATCCGAACGACGAGTTCATAATCGATTCGAGCGATTGGGGGGACTTGCCTACCACGGAGGGGAGAGAGAGCAGCACGGACGGGGGCGTAGCGCTTTCCCTCGACGGCGTGAGCAAGCGCTACGGGGGAGAACCCGCGGTGGATGAGTTCTCGTGTTCGGTTCCCGAGGGCGAGCTACTCACCCTCGTTGGTCCATCGGGCTGTGGGAAAACCACGACACTTCGACTGATCGGCGGATTAGAACGGCCTACTTCGGGAAAAATTCGGCTTCACGGCGAGATTATTGCCGATGAAACGAACGGTCTCCCGCCCGAGGAGCGGAACGTCGGTATCGTCTTTCAGGATTTTGCCTTGTTTCCCCACAAAACGGTCGCCGAAAACGTCGCGTTCGGTCTCAGAGCGGTCGAGAAAAGCGAACGTGAAACCGCCATCGACGAACTGCTCTCGCTCGTTGGACTTTCCGAGTACGCCGACCACTACCCCGCAGAGCTATCGGGCGGGCAGAAACAGCGGGTTGCCCTCGCGCGCTCGCTCGCGCCGAAGCCCGACCTTCTCCTCCTTGATGAGCCACTCTCGAACCTCGATGCCGGGCTTCGCATCGAGATGCGAGAGGCGATACGGGAGATCGTAAAAACCGTGGGCGTCACAGCGGTCTGGGTGACTCACGATCAGGAAGAGGCGCTTTCGATCAGTGATCGGGTCGCGGTCATGCACGGAGGGAGAATCGAACAGATCGACGGACCGAAAACCGTCTTCACTAGCCCCGATTCACGGACGGTCGCGGAGTTCCTCGGCCACGCGAACTACCTCCCTGCCCGCGAAGAAAACGGCGTCATCGAGACGCCGATCGGCCCCATTGCGCCTGCTCGAATCGCCACGGACGAGTACCGAGCTTCCTCGGAGCGCCTCGATATACTCGTCCGGCCGGACGACATTGCCATCATCCCTACTGCAAGCGACGCCCACGGACGGGTCGTCTACAGCCGATTCAACGGCCCGGAGGTCTTCTATCGGGTCGCACTCGAAACCGGGACCGTCGTCGGCTGTACGGGCTCGCACGACGAGTGGATCGAGCGAGGAACAGCCGTTCGTGTTGAACTCACGGCGAGTCATCCGCTTCGGTCGTTTACGAGAGAAGACGAGTAAGCAGCGTCCGCCTCCGTATATAATATTACAGTGGAATTTTATCTATGTACGCTTTGCCGCCGGTATCCGGTACACGAGTCTCAGTATTTATTAACTATTTGTGCTGATAGATAGCTATGGCCGATACCGACCGCACACGCTTCGACCGACGGAGGTTTCTCGGGGCCGCTGGTGCAGGTGCGATGTTTCTGGCAGGATGTACGGGGCAATCGAGCGACGACGAGGTACTCGGCAACCCCGAGTTCACCGACGAACGACCGGAGCCGGGCGGGACGACGATGGAGGAACTGCCCGAACTGAGTGGGGAGTTGACTGTGTACTCCGGGCGCTCCGAAGAGCGCGTCGGCGAGCTGATCGACTACATCGAGGAGATGTACGACGACCTCACCGTCGATGTTCGATACGCCGACTCCTCTGACTTGGTCAACGCCATTTTGACAGAAGAGGAGACGCCCGCCGACATCTACTACACCACCGAATCTGGCACGCTCACCTTCCTTCGGGACGAGGGTCTCACTACGGAGCTTCCCGACGACGTACTCGAACTCTGTCCGGAGGAGTTTCGCGATCCCGAGGGCAACTGGATGGGGCTCTCCCGCCGGTCGTGGGCGATCGCCTTTAACACTGATCGGTTCGAGGAAAGCGATATCCCCGAAGAGATCATGGCGTTTCCCGAGAGCGAGGTCGCAAGCGAGATGGGATGGGCACCGTATCGGGGATCGACGCAGGCGTTCATCACCGCGATGCGGGTGCTCCACGGCGAGGAGGAGACTCGCGAGTGGATCGAGGCGATGCTCGATGCGGGGCTTAGGACCTACGAGGGCGGGCGCAGCGACTTGGCGCAGGCCACCGGTAGTGGAGAGGTGAATGCCAGCCTCTACAACCACTACATCGTCCGTGGCAACCTCGATCTCCCGATCGACGTCACCTACACGAAAAACGACGCGGGCGTCGTCCCGGTCGTTCCGGGAGCCTGTGTGATGAACGCGAGCGACGACCCTGAGACCGCCGCGAACTTCGTCGCCCACTGGGCTTCCGCGGAAGCCCAAGAGTACTTCGCGACGACGACGTGGGAGTACCCGGTCAGCCCGCACGTCGAGCCACTCGATGTGCTTCCCGATAGGGACGAGCTCGCCCCTCCAGAAATCGACCTGAACGATCTCGCGGATATCGAGACTACCCTTTCCCTGCTCCGTGAACTGGATGTGCTCTAAGCGCGGTGCGGGGTGGGGCTGATGGCTGGCGAAGCGGGAGATGTCGCCCCTGCGGACGATATGCGAGGGAGTGAAACCCCATCGAGCCAGCCGGATTCGACCGAGTCCGAAAACGAGCGCCCCCCACTGGGTGCAACGCTGCTCGCCGGAGCGATTGCCGCGGCGGTCGTCGTTCCTGTGCTGTATATCGCCGTCGTCGCCGCGAGCGTCGATACCGACCGAGCGGCCTCGCTGTTGTTTCGAGAGCAAACGCTCAGAATCCTGCTCAACACGCTCGCGCTCGTCATCGGCGTCACCCTCCTCTCAGTGCTTCTCTCGGTCCCCTTGGCCTGTCTCACCGAACTCACCGACCTGCCCTACAGTCGCTTTTGGGCCGTCGTTGTCTCCCTTCCCCTCGTGATCCCGAGCTACATCGGCGCGTTTTCTTACATCTCGGTCTGGGGACCACAGGGCGAGATCCAGTCGCTGCTCGCGCCATTTGGGGTCGACTCGCTCCCCGAGATCTACGGTCTCGGCGGGGCGATCTTCATCCTCACACTGTACAACTACCCGTACGTGTATATCACGACGCGAGCGGGGCTTCGTTCGTTCGACAAGACGTATCTCGACGCCGCCCGCTCGCTCGACCGGCAGGCGTGGCGTGCGTTTCTCAGAGCGGTCGTCCCGTTCGTCCGCCCGGCGATCACGGCGGGCGCGCTGCTCGTTGCGCTGTATGCTGTCGGCGACTTCGGGACGCCCGCAATGCTCCAACTCGACGTGTTCACCCGAGTGATCTACGTCGAGTACAACGCCTTCGGACAGGAGTACGCCTCGCTGCTCGCGATGCACCTCGTTGCGATTGCCCTTGTCATCCTCGCGATCGAATCGGGGGTCAGAGGGAACGACACGCTTCACGGGAGCGCTCGCGGCTCCGCCCGCGAGTACACCCTCTCGCTCGGACGGTGGAAATGGCCCGCAGTAGTTGTTTTAACGCTGCTCGCGGCGGCGAGCCTGCTGTTTCCGATCGGCGTCCTCTTGATGTGGCTGTTCCGGACGCCGGATGTCTACGCTCCAGCGCTCGAGTTCGAGTGGTCGTATGCGATCAACTCGGTAACGGTTTCGATGGCGGCCGCCGTCGTCGCTGCGATCCTCGCGATCCCGGTCGCATACCTCTCCGCGCGCTACTCCTCGCGGCTCGTTGCGATCTTCGAGCGCGCCACGTATATTGGGTACGCCGTACCCGGCGTCGTGATCGGGCTGAGCCTCATCTTCTTCAGCACCCGCTACGCCCACGCCGTCTACCAGACCCTCCCGCTTCTCGTCTTCGCCTACGTCGTGTTGTACCTTCCTCAAGCCGTTGGCTCCACCCGAACCGGGGTGCTCCACGTCAATCCACGGCTCGTCGAGGCCGCCCGGTCGCTCGGGTGCAGTCCCCTGAAATCGTTTCGTCACGTTGTTTTCCCGCTTATCATTCCGGGGATCGTCGCGGGCGCTGCCTTGGTCTTTCTGACGGCGATGAAGGAGCTTCCGGCGACACTGCTCTTGGGACCGGCGGGCTTCGAGACGCTTTCGACCTTTATCTGGCGGATCGAGCGAAGCACGTACTATGGGTTTGCCGCCCTCCCGGCGCTCGTTCTCCTCTGTGTGTCCGGCCTGTCGATGCTCGTCATCGTCTTTCGGGATCGCTACGACCGCCGGGGAACAGTGCGGGGATCGGTCCACGAAGCCGACGCGAACGACGGCTTTGCGGTCGGCGAACCGGCAGCCACCGACGGTGGCGTTGCGTCGATGGATTACGACAGACCAAAGCCCTCCGAGCCGAAGGGCGAAGTCGTGCTAGCGCTCGAAGGCGTCACGAAATCGTTCGACGGGACGAGGGTCGTCGAGGACGTTTCCCTCTCCGTCGAGGAGGGCGAGGTGCTGACGCTCGTCGGGCCGTCGGGTTGTGGGAAAACCACGACCCTCAGGCTGATCGCGGGTCTCGAAACACCCGATTCGGGAAGGATCAGCATCCGTGGCGAGACGCTCGCAAGCGAGGAGGGATCGACGGCGATCGAGGAGCGAAACGTCGGCATCGTGTTTCAGGATTTTGCCCTGTTTCCGCACAAAACGGTGAGGGAGAACGTCGTCTTCGGGCTGTGGGGGGTCGAGGACGCAGAGCGCGACCGGCGGGTTTCCCGCCTGCTCTCGCTCGTTGGACTTTCCGAGTACGCCGACCACTACCCCGCAGAGCTATCGGGCGGGCAGAAACAGCGGGTTGCCCTTGCGCGCTCGCTCGCGCCCGAACCGGACGTCCTCTTGCTCGACGAGCCACTCTCGAACCTCGACGCCGGGCTTCGAGTACGGATGCGAGAGAGCGTCCGGGCCGTCCTCGACGAGGTCGGCGTTACCGCCGTCTGGGTCACCCACGATCAGGAGGAGGCGCTGTCGATCGGCGAGCGCGTCGCGGTGATGGACTCCGGGAGGGTTCAACAGGTCGGCTCGCCGGACGAGGTGTTCATGCAGCCGACCTCACGAACCGTCGCGGAGTTCCTCGGGGAAGCGAGCTATCTCTCCGGCGAACGCCGAAACGGCGCTATCGAGACCCCACTCGGCGTGATCGATGTCGATCAGCTCGCCGGATACAGTGGTTCTCAGCCCGAGATACTCATCAGACCGGACGATCTCGCGCTCAGGCGGACAGAGGGGGGTAGCAGGGACGGGACGATCAGCTACCGGCGGTTCAACGGACCATCAGTGAGCTACCGGGTGGCCCTCGAAAACGGAACCGTCGTCGGCTGTACGGCCCCCAACGACGAACTGTTTGAGCGTGGAACAGCCGTCTCGCTCGATGTCGTTGCGACCCACCGACTTCGTGCGTTCTCGCCGACGGAGTAGCACCCATTGGGTGTCAATTGCTTGCACGACGGTTAAGTACGTGTATCACTATCGTCCGTGTATGTCCAGTAGCCTCCCGAACATCAAAGTCGGGCGCGACGCGGAAGCGGACATGGCCCCCGAGGAGCTCCCAGTCTACGAGATCGAGTACCTGAACTACGAGGTCATCCCCGAACACGGCTGGGATATCGACGACGACGACCTCTTCGAGAAGGCCGCCGCGGCAGATTTGGATGAAAAGGACCACGGCACCTACGAGATTCGGGGGACGCGCTACATCCTCGACGGCGCGGAAGACGACGGGAAGAAGTGGCCGTTCGAGTGTCGTGCGGCCTCGTGTGCGTACTGTACGATCATTCTCAAGGAGGGCGACCTGAAGATGGACATGGACCTGATCCTCACCGACGAGGAAGTAACGGAGCGAAACATCTACCTGAGCTGTCAGTCGATCCCCAAGAGCGAGGAGGTCAAAATCGTGTACAACGCCATGCTCGAGGACTACCTCCAAGAGAACATCGTCGGCGTCCGTGAGGTGTGATTACTTCGCGTTCTCGATCGCGTCCTGAAGGCGTTTTTCCGGCGACGCGCTCACCACCAGCTGTTCCTCGTTGTAGGCCTCGACCTCCGTGAGATCGAGGTCGATATCGTCCGCCTCGGAAAGCCCCTCGACGACTGCTGCAAGTAGCAGCGTTTGGGCGTCGAGTCGACTCTCGATCGCGTTGAGCTTGGTGAACGTCCGCTCTGCAAACCCGGTGAGCGAGTTCGAGAACTCCGTTAAGTTCGCCTCGTTTCCTTTGATTCGGCGCTCACCCAAGCTGATCCGCGCGAAGTTGTCGAGCTCCTCGAGTTCGTCTTCGAGGCGCTCGATCTCTTTTTCGAGATCCCGCGTGCGCTGATTGATCAGCTCCTCGATCTGGTAGTCAACCGTCGATTCGCCGCCGTCAACTGTCTCCGGCGTTACGCCGTCTCCCGTAGACATGTGCGGACAATTGCCACGATTTACCATATAGCTTTGGCTTGGCGACCATACCATCGGCTGTACGTCATTCGAGAGTACCGCGGCTCCAGGTGGCGTGAATCTTCATGGAGTTACAGCCAACAGTATCAGTCTCCCGTCGAGGGGGGATCGGGCTGCTCGGTAGCCTGAAGAATGAACGTCCGTTCGGGCGGCGGGGCGATCCGAAGTTCGATCGTCCGAACGAGTCGATAGTATTTGCGGTTTCCCCGTCGGTAGTGTTCGACGATGTCCATCTCTTCGAGCGTCGAGAGGTGGTGTGCCGCAGTTTTGCCGTCCATACCGACCGTCTCCGTGAGTTCGGAGACGTACCTCGGGCCGTGTGAAAGCTCGCGGATGATCTTCAGCCGCGGTGTGCTTCCGAGCACGTCGATCAGTGACACAGTACGTTCGTCGGAACGTCGCCCCATAGGCGTTGCTATACTGTCGGCGCTGATACGGTCGGTTGTATACTGTCGGCTGTAACTCGTTCACGATAGTTTGTGCCGAACTGGCTGTCACCGCCGGTCGTTCGGCTCCTTAGTGCTGGCGGTGTTTCGGGTGCTTACAGTCGACGGTATAACTGTTTACCGGCGATCGTCCATACGGGTCGGCGGTCACCGGTAAGAGACTACAACCGACCGTATGAGTCAGTGGAGAGTTAGGGCTCGACCGGCTCGTTCGGTACGCGGACGGGTCCGAGGCGACAGTTGTACGACGACCGGATTTAATAGCGTTGGCTGATAACCACCGTCATGGGCGAAGATATCGAGTTTCCGGACAAAAGCCATCACGGGCGAAAGACGATCACGAGCGGGTTTTTCGAACGCGAGATCCGCCTCTCGGGTGGCGAAACCGCGGCGTTCCTTCGGAATCTGGCGAACGCGATCGAGAGCGACACCCAGATCACGGTCTCGGGAAGCGACTGGGAGATCCCCTTCGAGTATCGCGAGCCGATCGAGGTCGAAGTCGAGTTCTCGAAACAGCGCGAGGGTGAACTCGAAATCGAAGTCGAGTTCACCGAAGCCCGCAGCGGCGACGGCGGCCTCAGCGTCGAGTGATCGGTTTCCTTACCGCCATGTACTACTTCGGACTCTATCACTGGCGAGAGCGACTCCGGTCGCTGTTCGTTGGGTGCTGTTCGCTTCTCGCACTTGCTCTCATCCGGCGACTCACGCCATCGAAGCGCCTTCGTTCACTCGCCGGAATCGCGCTCTTTCCCGCGCTCTCGCGTGCGGTCACGGCGGGATCGAAGCTGCTCCGACCGCCGCCGTGGAGCCTCGAACGGTATAAGTACGACGCGCTGGGGACCGAACTCCCCTTTAAAGGGAAAAATAACCTTCTCGATATCGGCTGTGGGACGGGCCGGTCGCTGGTGGGACTCGCGCCACATCTCCCCGAGGGCTCGTCAGTAGTCGGTCTCGACGTGTTCGACGATCGGGTTATTCTCGGCAACGCGCCGCTGCTTGCTCGGCGAAACGCCAGCAAAGCGGGAATCGACGTGATTCCTGTACGGGGCGACGCCGCCCGGATCCCTCTAAAAGGGAACTCACAGGATCTCGTTACTGCGTGTCGCGTGCTTCACGATCTTCCCGAGGAGAATCACGAGCGCACGCTACGGGAGATCCGCCGGGTCTGCCGTCCCGATGGCGTCTTGGGTATTCTCGAAATTCCGATCGCCCCCGGCGAGCGCGATCCCGAAACGTACTGGCGCGAGCGGGTCACTGAATCAGGGTTCGCTGTTCAAAAAGTAAATCGCGTCCCGCGAAAGGGCGACGGCGAGCCGTATATCGTAATCGTCGCGGAGCCGTCATCGGGTCGTGCGTAACCATCTTCAGCAGTATTCGCATTTCGAGCGCTTCGGATACTGATCTACGAGGTCTGTGACAGCTATCGTAGTCGTTGAACGTCAATACACACCCGTGTGCAAACAGTTTCAACGACTACTATAGAGCCGGAATGAATTACGCACGACCCTATCGCCCGCCGAGTAGTTCGTTTGCCACAAAAACCTCCTTCCGACGAATCAGCCGGCGAAGTCGGCCAGTTCCTCGTTGAGCTTGTCGGTCTCGTCGGCGGTGAGACCGTGGCCGCTGTTCTCGAAGCGAACGAGTTCGGCGTTCTCGATACCCTCCTCTAACACTTCGGCGGTGATCTCGAACGGCGTGATCTCGTCGTGGACGCCGTGGCAGATCCGGGTCGGCACGGTAATATCGGCCATACTTGGTCTAAGGTCTGCGTCTCGGAACGTTTCTGCTGATGCGGCCGTCGCCTGACCCGAGGCGTCCATTCCGAGGCTCCACAGCCAGTCCATCAGCTCGTCACTCTGCTCGGTGTGAAACAGCATTTCTCCAAATTCTGCGTTCATCGCCGCCCGATCCGTCCGCGCGCCTTCGATGAGCGGGTTGATTTCGGCCTCGTCGAGACCCTCGGGGAAATCCGGCTTCTCGGTGAGACACGGGCTCGCGGCGGCCAGCAGCGCCAGCTTCTCGACGTGGGCCTCGTCGTGACGACTCATATAACGGGTCGCGATCCCACCGCCCATCGAAAAGCCCGCAAGCGTGACGCCTTCGACATCGAGTTCGTCGAGAACGGACTTCAGATCGTCCGCAAAGCGGTTATAATCGTAAGAGCCGTAGGGCTTGTCCGACTCGCCATATCCTCGGTGATCGACCCCGATACAGCGAAAACCCTCCTCTAGTAGGTGATGGTACTGGTACTCGAACATCCGGTGGCTGAGCGGCCATCCATGGAGAAAGACGATCGGGTCGCCCTCGCCCAGATCCCGCACGAACACCTCGACGCCATCTTCGACCTCTATGCGGGGCATGCGACAGTACGTTGGTTTGGATACGTATGTATCCGTCACTCGCGGTAACGTTTCGGAGAAGATGGTATATTCGCACCCAGTAGGAACTGTTCATCGGATTTGGGCTAACACGAGCGACTACCGCGCCGAACACAGCGGCTGTGTGATCGCCGAAGACGCAAGCACTTTGTGTTTACATATACAAATACAACATATGGGAACTAAGACCGTCGGATTGCGTGAGGAGGTGTATGAACGACTCGCTACGGAGAAACGAGAGGGTGAGAGCTTTAGCGATGTCGTTGATCGAGTCCTCGACGACTCTCAGACGGACTGGCGCTACTCGTTTGGGCGGATGAGTGAGAACGCAGAAGCGTTCGAAAGAGCCGTCCGATCCCAGCGCGAGGACATGAACGAGGGAATTTCAAATCGACAGGACGAAATCATCGAACAGATGAGGTCGACACAGGAGAACGACTCGCAATCGGGGCAGGAATGAAGTTTCTCGACACGACGTTTCTCATCGATCATCAACACGGCGATCCCGAAGTGCAGTCGTATCTCGAAACACACGAAGAGGAGACGTTCGCCACCTCGGTTCTCAACCTCAAGGAAGTCGCAGTTGGTCGGTTCATGACACAGACACCATCACCGAGTCAGCAGGATATTCGGGATGATTTTCGTTGGCTTCGAATAGAGCCGTTTTCACTTTCGCACGGACTTGCGGCGGCGGAAATAGAAGCCCACCTTCGGAACGAGGACCGCCACCATTCGAGCCAGACAACCGACATTCTCATCGGTGGCGTCGCAAAGACACTGAACGCCCCCGTTGTGACGCGAAACACACAGGATTTCGATCTGTTTCCCGGTGTCGCCGTCGAGACGTACTAACCGCACGCGAGCAGCTGCTATCGCCTTTCGTTGAAAAAATCCGCTTTGCGGAGCCTGCTTACTCCTCCATCGAGAGGACGAGCAGTCGGTCGTCGCGTTTGCCGCGGCGCAGCCAGCCGCTGCCGCCGATCTGGACCGCGACGTACTGCTTTTCGGCGTCCGGGTCGTATCAGCTCATTGGGTCGCCGGAAGCGAGTTCAGTTCTGGTCTCGGAACCACTGAGCCACCTGCCGACTGAACGCATCGTAGATCTCCAGTCCCGTTTGGAGCGTTTCGTACACCTCGACGGGATCTACCCTGCCGTACTCGTGGGCTAGGACGTTTCTGAACCCGACGGCGGCGACGAGCGTACTCATCGTCCCTTCGTCGATAACCCCCTTCCGACCGAGGACACGAATCGCCTCTTTGGAGGTACTGCCATCGAACTCGAAGTCATGCGTGGCGATGCGTTGGGCGAGATCGGAACACGCCTGAATCGCGTTCTCGAACATTCGCTCGACAGCGCGCTGCTCGGTTGTATTATCGAGAAGATCCGTGCGAGAGAGTGATCGTTGTTTCGCCGTCAGTTCACCATGGTACTGCTCGATCTGTTCGAGTTTCACCGAGACGACGCGCTCGTCAGCCACGCAATCCACCCTCCGCGATACGGTCGATCACGCCCCGCTGGTGGTCCCGAATCTCGTCGCGTCGATCCTCGAACGCTCTCTCGATTTTCGTCTTGAACCGGCGAAATGCTCGCTCATCGCCACAGAGGAACTCGCCGTTGACCGCGTCGTGGGCGACAGCAATTGGGAGATCTTCGATGTCGGAGATATCGATAAAGGGCGCTCTCTCTTGTTGGAGGTCGCCCGAAAGGAAACACCGCTTTTCGAACCGCTCGCGAGAGGAGAGGTCGTCGGTGAATTTAACGGCGAGGTCGAGATCCGACGACGGACGTGACTTACCCGCCACCTGCGAACCGAACGCGATCGCGAACTCGATGGCTCCTTCATCGCAAAACGACGCTCCGAGGTCTGCGAGGATCTCTGAACGGCCATCAATCGCTCCCATATGTAGGATAACAGCATATTGTAACAAAAGAATTGCGCTATACTGGGTGAAACACTGGTGAGTCGTTCGCTGATACCGTTCGCAAAAAATTCGGTTCGTGGAGCCCGCTTACTCGTCCATCGAGAAGACGAGCAGTCGGTCGTCGCGCTTGCCGCGGCGCAGCCAGCCGCTGCCGCCGACTT
>JADFQH010000241.1 GCA_022561895.1 Methanobacteriota archaeon
GGCTACTGAGATGAAAACGGACGAGATCGAATCCCTCGTGCGCGTCGGTATCGTCGGCGGTGGATTCATCGGACGAACGGTTGGAAAACAGTTCCGTGCGGACGATAACGCTAGCGTCGCCGCACTCGTCGACATCGACGAGGAGGTTTTGGAGGCGACCGGCAACGATCTCGGCGTCCCCGCCGAGTCCCGGTACGAGCGCTACGGAGTGATGCTCGAAGAAGAGGCGCTCGATGCGGTGTTGATCGGGACGCCGCACACGCTTCACTACGAGCAGATCCTCACGGCGATGGAGCACGACCTCCATATTCTCTGTGATAAGCCGCTGACGACCGATCTCGACGACGCACGTGATATCGTCGCCCGCGACGCCGCGCGCGACGAAACGCTGATGGTCGGCTACCAGCGCCATCTCTATCGGGCGTTCGTCGAGGCGCGCGAGCGGTGGGTCGAAACGGGGCGGGTTCCCGATTGGATCACGGCCGAGATCAGCCAGGACTGGGTCGACCGCTTCGAGGGCACATGGCGGATGAACCCCGGCCTCTCGGGCGGTGGCTATCTATACGATACCGGCAGCCACCTGCTGGATTCGATTCTTTGGACGACGGGACTCACGCCGACGGCAGTCACATGTGAAATGGATTTCGTCGAGGACAACGTCGACGGTCGAGCGCACGTCACGATTCGGTTCGAGGAGGGGACAACGGCCTCTGTCACCTGCTCGGGTGAGACGCCTTGCATGCGCGAGCACATCCATCTGTGGGACGAGACCGGTGCTACCTATCTCGACAGCAAGGACTGGGAGGCGAACGAGCTGGTCGAAATCGACGCGGAAAGCGGTGAGCACCGCCCCCGTTTGGATCACGGGAGCCTACCGAACAAAGCCGAAGCGTTCGTCGAGGCGGTTTTGAGCGGACGAGAGCCACCGGCGACTGCACTCGACGGCCTTCGAGTGACCGCCGTGACCGAGGCCGCATACGAGTCCGCACGCGGCGACAGTGAGTTCGTTAGTGTGGATCCCGACGACGTCGCACTCGACTAACTGACTGGATCGACCGGAATTCCGACCAGCCACGGGAGAAACGCGACCGAGAGGTAGAGAAACCACTGTGCGAACCACGACAGGCCGAGCCACATCAGTCCCCACGGGGCCGACCAGATCGACGGACGGACGGGCCACTCCGCGCCCGGATGGGTCTGGGTTTTCGGGTAGACGTAATCGAACAGGAAATGCAGCCCCATTCCAAGTGCGACGAAATGGATCGCGGTGTAGACACCCTCGATCTCGACGCCGAGCAGTAAGGCCGCCTGAAACGCGATCGCCGGTGGAAGGAGCGTATGAAAGATCCACGACCGGTGAAACCACCGCCAGAACGTATCGATCTCGGGGAGGAGGACGCCTGCAACGAGCGCTACGAGAAAAATGGGATGGTGGCCGATGACGAGTGCGAGCAGCGCCGTCGGAATCGTCGAGAGAACGTGAACTTTGCGCGTCGTCATCGTATCGTGTTCAGATATCGCCGGAGAGGTGATTCTTCCGCTTTCGAGGCCTCCTCGTACATGACGATCTCCAAGACGGCGACGAACCCAGGAAAGAGAAGGAGGATGAACGGGGGAAGCACGATCGTGAGCGTGGCGGTTGCGACGATCAGACACGAGTGAAGCACCGCGAAGTGTGGATGGGCGTTCGAAACGTCGAACGCACGCCGGAACGTGGTTTTCGTCCCCAGATTCTCGTCAAGCGAGCGAACGTTCGCCGCCCGAAAGACGAGAAAGAACATGACGAGCGAGACGTACGCACACAGGAGTCCGGCCAGAAAGAGATAGCTCGAGAGCTGCGTGAACGCCAGATTGAAATACAGAAGTGTTGCAACCGGCGGAACGATCATGAGTACGGATAACGGAAGCCCCGCCACGAGATTACGCCGTACCGAGCGGAAGTACGTCTTCAGACGAGAGAGATCCGATCGGTTCTCCTCCGGGACGGTGCGGATCGTTTCAAACAGGGCAATGACGGCTGCACCAATCGGAATGAGAAAGACTGAGACGAGCCAGAACGAGAGGCTAAGGAGAACGAGCAGAACGATCTGGCGGTAGGTGAACTTCACCGCGACGATAAGCGAGCCGGTGAGGTTCGGAACCCGCACAGGTTATCCCTTCATGCCGCTCAGTGTCATCCCGCGGATGAAGTACTGCTGGGCCGAGAGGAACGCGAGGATCACCGGGAGGACCATGATCGCCGCCGTTGCCATCACCAGCCCCCAGTTCTGCGTGTACTGACCTTGGACAAGAAACAGCGCGACCGGGAGCGTATAGAGGTCGTGCGAGGTCGCGATAATGAGCGGCCACTCGAAGTTGTTCCATGCGCCCATGAACGCGAAGATTCCGAGTGTTGCGACCGCCGGCTTCGCGAGCGGGAGATAGATGTGGTAGAACGCCTGGAACTTGTTACAGCCGTCGATCCGTGCGGCCTCTCCCAATGAATCAGGAAGACCGAGGAAGTACTGGCGCAACAGGAAGATTCCAAAGGGGCTTGCGATGAAGGGGACGATCAGTCCACGATACGTGTTGACCCAGCCGATCTCAGCAAGAATGATGTACACCGGAATGAGCGTCACCATACCGGGAATCATCATCGTCCCGATGAAGAGAAGGAAGACCTTCTCGCGGGCGAAGAAATCGAGCTTCGCGAAGGCGTATCCTGCCAGTGTGTCGAACGCGACGTTGAACAGGGTCACTGCGCCCGCGAAGACGATGGCGTTGAAGAACCACCGTTCGATGGGGTGTTCGGTAAACAGTGTGACGAAGTGTTCGGTCGTCACCGTTTCGGGGATGATCGTCACGACGCCAGCGCCTGGATTCGCCGAAAGCGCCGTCGTCACCGTCCAGTAAAACGGTGCGATCATCAACAGCGCACCGAACACAACGCCCACATAAAGCGTGATCTTCTTCGCCCAGTACACCGGTCCTGATCGGTCGTATCCCGGATAGTCGTAGTTCGAGCGAACCATTAGTAGGTCACCTCGTCGTTGCCGCGAGCGCGGTACTGGTAGTAGCTGAATGCGAAGATGATCGCAAAGAGGATCATCGCCATCGCGGCGGCAAGGCCCATGCTGTCGTACTGGAACGCCTCCTGATAGATGAGGACGACGATCGTTGTCGTCGCGTAGTACGGTCCACCACTCGTCAGCGCATAGGCGATCGCGAACACCTGAAACGAGGAGATGATCGCCAGTACGATCACGAAGAAGTAGGTGTTCTGGAGGTTCGGCCATGTGACGTTGCGAAAGCGCTGCCAGCCGTTGCAGCCGTCGATCCTCGCTGCCTCGTAGAGTTCGTCGGGAATGTTCTGGAGACCGGCAAGAAAGATGATCATGTTGAACCCGATTCCCGCCCAGATGGCGATGAGCATGATCGCACCAAGTGCAGTCGAGGGGTCGCCGATCCAGTTGTGTGCCAGTCCGACCGGTTCGAGGACGTTGTTGACGATCCCATTCAAGTTCAGGATCCAGCCCCAGATGATCGCGCTGATCGCACCCGAAAGCATGACGGGCAGGAAGTACGCCGCTCGGAAGGTCTTTTTGAACCGGATCTGTTTATCGAGCACGAGCGCAACGGCGAGCCCGCCGGCGATCGCGACCGGAACGACGCCGAAGGTGTAGATTATCGTCCGCGAGACGGCCCACCACCAGAGGTTGACCGTTGGCGTTCCTAGAACCGCCCAGTCGTTCTCCCATGGGAGGGGATAGATGAGGTTCTGGTAGTTGTCCAGTCCAACGAACTGGAGATCGCCAGTCAGGACCTGCCACTCAGAAAACGAGAGATAGACCGCGAAAACAACTGGAATGAACAAGAACGCGGTAAAAACGATGAGGTTCGGTAAGATGAAGAGAAACGCTGCCAGATTGTCCTTGCGCCTGAATGCGTCGAGCGAACCAAAGCGTGCCCACCCCGTTTCCCCCGTCGTCTGTGAATCTTGCGTTGCCATTGGCCTTCCCTACTCAGTTGAGGATGTTGTTGTTGACTTCCTCTTCGATCGTCACGACGGCGTCCGCGGGTTCGACCTCACCTTGGTAGATCCCTTCGAGCTGTGGGTAGATCGTATTGACGATCTGGCTCGTATCAGGACCGTACTGCAGCGCGATGACGTTCTCGAACTCGCCCATCTCAAACCAGCGCTCGTAGCGTTCGTCTTCCTCGTACAGCTCGACTTCTTCGCGGTGGGACTCCCGGATAGACAGTGCGATCCCGGTTTCGAGCCACGGGAAGATCCCCTCACCCATGAGGTATTCGACGAGAGCAATCGACTCCTCTTGGTATTCCGTATTCTCCGAAACGGCGTATCCGACACAGGAGATCGCTACAGTCTGTTCTCCCCCCTCTGGAATCGGCATCCCTGCGATGTCGGCGACCTCGTTGACCTCTTCGTAACTCGATTTGAGTTCGGCAAGGATCCATCCACCGCCCGAGAGCATCGCTGTTTCCTCCTCGCCGATCATGGCGTGTTCGGCGTCCGACGCAACCTCGGATTCAAGTCCCATCAGTCCGTCCTCTCGCAGCCCCTGGAGATATTCGAGCGCCTCGACGTTCTCCGGGGAATCGATCACACACTCCGTATTGTCCTCGTTCATCACTTGCCCACCGTTGGCATGCATGAACGGGAACGCAAGCGAGTTGTGACCGTCAATGTTCCACTCCACGAGCGGGTATTCGACTTCGCCTTCCGCATCAATCGCTTCGAGCATCTCGCGGAACTCGTCCCAGTTTTCGGGCATCTCGTCGTACCCAGCGTTCGACATCATCTCGGTGTTGTGGATCAACGCGTTGTCCTGGAAATCCTTCGGTATGAAATGCACTCCCTCCGGGATGGTCGCGGCCTCGACCACCGGATC
>JADFQH010000007.1:0-12702 GCA_022561895.1 Methanobacteriota archaeon
CCCGCCTTCTTGCTCGTGATCACCGGTCTGTACGTCGGTGTCCGACTGTTCAAAACCGGCGACAGGCGGTTGATCCTCCCCGGCGCGCTCCTGTACGGGCTGACGATGCTCACCCATCCAGTGTATATGGCGTATTTCGGGATCTCGTATCTCGTGCTGTTTGTGGTGTTCGATCCCACGGTTCGCGGGCTGGCCCACGGTGCGGCCGTCGCCGCGGGCGGGACGATCATCGGCGCGCCGTGGTGGCTCTACGTCTCGCTGGTTCATGGTCCCGAGACGATTCTGAACGCCTCCGAGACCCACGGCGGGCTCCTTGAAGCCGAGTTCGAGGAGATCATCGCTGACGTGCTACTGTTTCACAATGTGGGCTACCCTTCCGAGATGCTCATCGCCTCGTTCGTTCTCATCGGCGGGGTGTACATGCTCTCGAAACGGCGGTACGCGCTGCCGATCTGGTTTCTCGTTACGACGATCGTCATCACCCAGCCCCGGTTCGCATACGTTCCGGGGGCGATGTTGATCGGGGCGGCGGTCGTCGGCGGAATCATCCCGTGGATCGCCGAAATCGCCTCCGGATCGGGCGATCGGGAACCGGTAACGGTAGTCGTCCTCGTGGCGCTGGTTCTTACAACGACGTGGTTCGGGGCGCTCTACGTGACGGGCGATCCACCCGGCGAGGACAGAAACGCGATGTCCTCGTACGTCGATCACGGCGACATCGAGGCGATGGAGTGGGCCGCCGCGGAAACGCCGCCCGACGCGACGTTCGCCGTGCTCGGCGATCAGGCCGAATGGTTCCCCTATGTTGCCGAGCGCACCGGGCTGACTGGTTGGTGGGGCGTCGAGTGGACCACCCCCGAGCAGTATCTCGAACAGCGGGCGCTCCACACCGATCTGACCGCCTGTGATGACGCCATCTGCGTGAGCGAGACCATCGACGAGTACGATATCGATCCCGACTACGTCTACGTGCCAAACGGCGAGCACACCGTGGGATCGAACGTCCAGACCCAAGACGAGGAGTTCGTCGCGTCGATGGACGAAAGCGAGCGCTACGAGCTCGTCTACGAGAACGAGAGCGCGCTGATCTTCGAAGTGAGCGAGTAGCCCTCTTTCGGAACATCAATGGGAGACGCCGGCGCACCCGGTGTATGGAGCTTACGGGAAAGCGACTGCTCGTCACCGGTGGCGCTGGCACGATCGGCTCACACCTCACGGAACGACTGCTCGAAGACAACGAGGTTCTCGTCGCCGACGATCTCTCGAACGGCCGCCGCGAGTGGGTTCCTCATAGAGCGACGTTCGTCGAGTGCGATCTCACGAACCCAGAGGAAGTCGAATCGGTCCTTACCGAGGAAATCGACGCCGTGATCCATCTCGCGGCAGCAAAGCTCGTCGATACGGACGCCCCTCGGAGACAGTTCGAGGACAACACCCAAATGACCTACAATCTGCTCGAACGCGCCCGCGAGGTCGGCGTCGATGAGTTCGTGTTCACCTCCTCCTCGACGGTGTACGGCGAAGCGCCTTCGCCGACGCCCGAGGACTACGCACCGCTCGAACCCATTAGTATCTATGGCGCGGCGAAGCTCGCGGACGAACACCTTTTGTCCGTTTATGCCCACTCGCATGGAATGACCATCTGGAATTTTCGATTCGCCAACATCGTCGGCTCCCGGCTTCGAGGCGCGGTCGTCCCCGATTTCATCGAGAAGTTGAGATCCGATCCCGAGCAGTTAGCAATCCTTGGGGACGGCCACCAGGAAAAATCCTACATGCATATCGACGAGTGCATCGACGCGATGAAACACGTCATCGAGAACACGAGCGAGCCGATGAACACGTACAACATCGGGACGCGGACGACCACCTCTGTCACGCGGATTGCGGATATCGTCAGCGAGGAGATGGGACTCGATCCCGATTATGAGTACACTGGGGGCAAACGCGGCTGGACGGGCGACATCCCGCGCATGCGTCTCTCGATCGAGAAACTATCGGCGCTCGGCTTCACTCCCGAACTATCGAGCGACGACGCAGTAAGAAAGGCAGCCCGCGAACTGATAGAAGAGATCTAGCGGGCGGCGGCGGCGACGCGCTCTTTTTCCTCTTTCTGGTTGATCGCGTAGGTCTGGACATCGTAGTCCGCAGCGCCGATGAGCTGCTGGGCAAGCGCGTCGCTTGCGTCGGTCGCGGTCTTAAATGAAGCGTTGTACGCGCCCTCGGCGAGGAATTTGAGGGATTGGTCGACACGGCGCTGTGGGCCGACATCGACCGCCTTGGGAACCGAAATCCCGCCGTATTTCAGTCGAACCGTCTCCTCTCGGGGACCGGCGTTCTCGACCGCGCGCACGAGTACCTGCACCGGGTTCTCTTCCGTTCGGTTGTTGACGGCTTCGAAGGCATCCCGGACGATCCCCAACGATTGCTGTTTCTTGCCGGTGTTTTCCTCGGTCTGCATTAGCCGGTTGATCAGGCGCTCGACGATGCTGATCTCGCTTTTCTGGAACTGCTTTCCGGCGTGACGGCCCATCGTGTGGGCGATCGGCGTCACTACGATGTAGCGTTTGGTGCTCGGATCGGCGTACTCGATCTCGCCGATCTCCCAGCGACCGAACAGCAGCGCGTCGGTCTCGACTTCGTCGCCGCCAGCTGGCGCATCGGGTTCGGGGGCTTCGGTTTCGGACATTATCGCACCGGTTTCTCCGCGTTCCCGCGGACGAGTTCGATCAGGCTCACGCCGTTTACTTTCTCGACTTTGTAGTTCACGCCACCGATGTCGCCCATCGAACGACCTTTCGCGCCGCCGATCCCGGCGATCGTGACCTCGTCGTGTTCGTCGATGAAGCTGATCGCACCGTCACCGGGACAGAAGGCGGTGACTTGATTGCCGTTTTTGATCAGCTGGACCCGGACACACTTTCGGATCGCCGAGTTGGGCTGCTTTGCCTCGATTCCGACCTTCTCGAGAACGATCCCCCTTCCTTGGGGTGCGCCCTCGAGCGGATCGGATTTCTTCTGAAGACCGCGCACCCGGCGGGCGTACTGTGAGTCCGACCACCGATGGTTCTGGCGGTCACGCTGTAGCTTGCGCGCCGCATACTTGCCGTTTCCCATAGTATCGATTGCTATCCGATGAAGCCACTTAAGACTCGCCTTTTTGCCCGTCAACAACGCCGACGCTTCCGTACGGCCGTCATCGGTGCGCGTCACCGGCCCGATGGTAGCGGTCAATTAGATGGGTAGCATACCACACATGCCATGGTATGTCGTCACCCGTTATCAACGGAGAGGTATTTATCGCTCGGTATTCTAATAGAGACAGAGATGCGTTGTGTGATCGCGCGAATCGGACATCGGGGGATGGTCGATTCGATCCGAAAGGTGACGAGAGTCCAAAGCAATGAGCGATGCGCAAGCGCGAGTGCCCAGTCAGCCGGAGGGGGGCAACTGTGGATCTAATCAGTGTTCTCCTGATCGTCGTCGGGGGCGTTATCCTGATGACGATGGTGACGAGCGTTGCCGTTATCGGGGTGGACTCTCTCAGAGCCGCTCGCAAGGAGCTGCGTTACCAGCTTCGCGAATCAGGACCGTACATCGTTGGGCTGGCGGTCATCTACGGACTGAACAAGCTCGCACACGAGTTTAGCGATCCGATCGCCGCGGTAATCGGCATCGAGATCACCGATACGCTCCTCGCGATCGAGGGCGAGTTCGTCGCTGGCCTACAGGGACTGTTTCCCGATAGCGCAGTCTGGTTCTTCGCGTTCGCCTACGTCTTCGGCTTCGCGTTCCTGCTCATCTTCCCGATCGTTGCCTATCTCTTACTGCCGACACAGCGCCATCTAAAGGAGCTGCTGGTCGCCTTCATCATCAACTACAGCGCCGGGACCGTCTTCTATACGATGTTTATCGCATACGGGCCACGAAACGCCCTGCCGAACGTCGTTGCCCAGCCGATGTTCGATACGTTCCCGGAGATCATGGTGCTCACCTCCGCCATCAACACCAGCTCTAACGTCTTCCCGTCGCTTCACACTTCGCTCGTGATCACCGTCTTGATCTTCGCGTGGTATACCCGCGAGGAGTACCCCCGCTGGCTGAGTGTCTGTGCGTTTTTCACCATCAGCATCGTTATCTCGACGATGTATCTCGGTATTCACTGGGCGATCGATGTCGTCGCCGGAGTCATCCTCGCCGCCGCGAGTGTCTACCTTTCCCGCCGGTTCGTTGCGTGGGCTGAAAACAGAAAAGGAACCAGAAGTACACGAACTACCGGGATGGAAGCAGAAACACAGGACTGAGCAGTTATACTGTCGGTTGTAAGTCGTTCAAGATTATCGCGCTATCGGGGGTGATGAGAGCCTTTCATACAGTTACAGCCGACAGGTATCATCCACAGCGCGGATCCAACCGTTCCCGAAACCAACTTCCGGGACGATCCAGCCGCTCAGGACGAATCCACATCGGCTGATACGGAACACGGCGTCGGGGCCGTCCAACTGTTCGACGCCGAAACGTCGATTCCGATTCGTCATGGCGATCACACGGTGTTCAACTCGTCGCTCGAGGCGTTCAAACTCGCAGCAAAAACAGCAGGTTTCGAAGATCGGATCGAATACGTCGATCGTGGCGATACCGCTCGTTCGATTCAGCGTGTCGATGAGTCGGTTGCAGTAGGATCTGGATGAATCGGACGCCACTGCCTACGTCAACTGAATATCGTCGATATCGAAATGGCGTTTCACGAGCAGTCGCGCGGTCTCGATGTTCTTTCCACCTGAGCCGATCGCTACCCCTCGATCGCCGTCTGCGACCTCCACATACGCCACGAGCGTCTCGTTCTCGCTGATCGTGACGTGATAGACGGCCGCGGGCGACAGCGCGTTCGCAACGAACTCCTCGGGTCTGTCCGCGTCCTCGACGAGTTCGATATCGCGATCCAAACGCTCTTCGAGTCGCCCGATCGTCTCCCCGCCGGGGCCGATCGCTTGTGCCATCTCCCCGATGCTGACGACGAACACGAGACGATCGTCCCCGACTACGCAGTCGATCGCGGTCGCACCGGTTTCGTCGTCGAATCGCGCGATGAACTGGCGCGCATCGTCGGAGAGGGTTCGGGCCATCAGTCCGAACTCGCCTGCGGACCCCGCGATCCCATCCGCAGATCGACATCACCGGTGCCGAGTTTGATCGGCTTGCCGACGATCACGTTCTCGATAACCCCGTTGAGATCGTCGATCTCGCCGTGAATCGCCGCATCGAGCAGGTGGTTTACGGTGACTTCGTAGGCCGCCCGCGCGAGCACGCTGTCCTTGTTGCCCGCGATCCCGTGACGCCCGATCGACTCGATCGTTCCGCGGGTCGTCATGATGTCCGAGACCAGCATGAGATGGCGGACGTTCACGTCGTCGAGACCCTGTTCTCGCAGCGTGTCCATCGTCTCGTTGATGATCGTCTCGCGGGCCGCCTCGACACCCAACGCACTATAGATCTCGTGAATGTTGTTACACGTTGTTCGAGAGGCATCGACCCCTTCGATCGAGAGGGCGTCACCGAACTCCGACCCCTCGGTGTAGAGGACGAACTCCTCCTCGGTTTCTGGGGTCTCCTCACCTCGGGTCGCCTCGCCCGCCGGGTTGACGTTCTCCTTTCGGACGACGACACGGGAGACCTCCTCGATACCCTTGAAGACGATGTCGCGTAGCTCCTCGACCAGTTGGAGGAGATCACGGTAGCTCGGCTGTTCGGGACCGAACTGAACCTGCGTTCCCTCCTGTATCGTCGACACACCCAACGAATCCTCGATGGTTTCCGCGATCTGTCGGGCGATTTCATCAACTGAGTCCGCGGTCGGCCACCGCTCCTCCAAGGTGTCGGCGTTCAGGTCGATCTGGACGTTCATGTCCGCGACGTTCGTCGAGACGTCGCCCAGCGCGAGGATGCGCGTCGCCTCGATGTTCCAGACCACCTCGTGGGCTTTCTCGCGGTCGGTCGCGTACTCCTCAGTGAGATAGACCGTCATCATCGGCGTATCGGGCGTTTTTCGTGCGTCGACAAGCTCGATGAGCCTCGGCAGACCCTGGGTAACGTCGATCTCCGCAACGCCAGCGTAGTGAAACGTATTCATCGTGTTGTGGGTCACGACGCCCTCGGCGGTGGTGAACGTCTCTAAGCCTTCGACGGAGAAGTCATAGACGTGCTCGTGATCGCTCGTGATCGTCTCGATGGATTCGATCCGTTCCCAGACGACATCGCCTGTAACGGCGCGCTTCAGCGTATCGAGTTCGACGGGTCGATCTTCGGTCTCCGCTTCGATCTCATCGATCAGCGCTTCGAGACGATTGCGACCGATTCGTTGGCGGTTGGTGGCGCTGTTGACCTGCCGTGCCGGTATTCCGGCCTTGCGGGCCGCATCCGAAACCGTCTCTCCGAAGTTCGGGATCTGGTCTGTGGCGTCCGGTCCCATCGGATCGACCGACGCCGCGAAGTCGGCCAGCTGATCGCCGCGTTCCCCGACCATACCGATTCGTTCTGCGAACGCGGGAACGTGTTTTTTCGGGATTCGAAGGGTCCGTGAGCTGTCCTGTTTCCCGAGAGTCGCGTACTGGCCGAACCGGGCCAGCAACAGTGCAATTCCCTCGATGAGCGACTCCGAAACTGAACTCGCTCGGATAGCGTTCGAACCCACGTTCCCATCGCCACTGAAGTAACCCGAAAGCAGTCCAGCCACGAACTCGTCGGTCGCCCCAAACGCGAAACCGGGAACCGATTTCTCGTTGTCCTTCGTGCAGGCGGCACGAACGAAATCGGCGAGCACCTTTCCGTTCACTCGGATGTCGTAACCGTCACTAAAGCCGCTCGTGTTCTCGTACTCGTTGACCGAGAGGTCGAACCGAGTAGCGAACGTTCGGATACGATCCTGAAACGCCGGATCGACATTCGACAGCGAGACGTAGTAGTCGGTTACCGAGCCTTCGGCGAGCCACGCGCCGATGAAAAAGCCGGTCTCCTCATCGAGTGTGAATCGTTCGGGAAGACCAACGGTCCCCTGTACCGGGTACACCGCGCGTTCGTTAATTCGCCCGTTTTCGAGTGCTGCCTGCTTATTTCGAATCTGGGCAGGACCGCCGGGCAGTTCGGCAACACCGCCATCCGCGAGTGTCGACGTATACCAGTACTCACTAGTCGGTAGATACTCCCGAAGATCGACGGAGTTGGTTCCGTCCTCGATCGTGAACTCCCCGATGACTGGCAGCCAGTCACCGGTTTCCAAGCGTTCACCAGTCACCGGAACGATCTCGTTGTCCTGTCGCGTTACGAACGAGTGTGATTTCGTCGCTCGAATCGACCGACCCGATTCGAGCGTGATCTCTAGCAGTTCGTCCGGTGTTTTGTGACGGCTCACCTCTTCGATCGACTTCCAGCGGACCTGCTCGTCCTCGCGGAGACTCGGTACTTCGAGTCCATCGGGTGCAAGCGCGACCTCGTGATCGTCGAACGTACGTGTCTCTCGACCCTTCATCAGTGTATCGACGAACGGGCCGATTTCAGTCACCGTGGTTTTACCGTCTTCACGGACGATCACTCGCTCGTCTGACGGAATCGACATCTGTGTGCCAGGTTCACCGATCGACTGTGCGCTCACCGTTCCAACGGGATCGAGCGGATCGACACGGGTATCGAGATACCGGCTCTCGACCGCTCGGACGATCTCGTCGGCCTGCTCCGTGCTCGCTCCGCGGGCTTCGACTGCCTCGTAAACCCGGTCCTTGAGTCGCCGCGGGAGTTCCGTATCCTCGACGACCGCTTCGATGTCGTCGCTTACGTCGTAGCTAGTCATCCGAGCTCACCCCCTCCATCGACGTACTCATCCGACGGGCGTCGGCGTGCTCCGAGAGGTTCGTCGGCACCTCGCGCCGACCGAGGAACTGCTCTTTCTCCTCGTCGGAGTCGAACTCCTCGCTTAGCACGCGATCCGCGATCATCTCGATGTCGATCTCGCCCTCGTCCGAGGAGGCGACTCGCACTGGCGAAGTTCCGTCCTCGCCGAACTCGAACTGGACGATCTTGTCGTTCGTATCGCGCACCGTGCCGTCGTACTGCGTTTCGAGCTCCGAAAGCGCGTTGATCAGCCGGCGCTGGAGATAGCCCGACTTCGAGGTCCTCACTGCGGTGTCGACCAGCCCCTCGCGCCCGCCCATCGCGTGGAAGAAGAATTCTCTGGGAGTTAGCCCCGCCCGATAGGAGTTCTCGACGAAGCCGTGGGCCTCCGCCGAGAGGTCGCCCTCCTGATAGTGGCTGAGGGTTCGGCCCTCGTAGCCCCTATTAATTCGCTCTCCCCTCACGGCCTGCTGGCCGACGCAGCCGGCCATCTGCGTGAGGTTGAGTAGCGAACCACGCGCGCCGGACTCGGCCATCACCACGGCGGGGTTGTCGTCGGCGAAGTGGTCTTCTGCGATGTCGCCCGCGCTGTCTCTGGCCTTTCCGAGCGTCTGCATGATCTTCATCTCGAGGGTCTCGTCGACCGTTCGGCCCGGTAGACTCTCGAGATCGCCGTTTTCGTAGGTCGTGATCAGCTCTTCGACCCGCTCGTAGGCGTTCTCGATCGCCTCGTCGATCTGCTCGCCCGCGGCGTCCGGGATCGACTCGTCGTCGATCCCGAGCGAGAAGCCAAAGTGCATGATCGCACGCATCGCGAGGCTCGCGACCTCGTTGATAAATATGCGTGCGCGCGTCTCGCTGTACTCCTTGACGATCTGGTCGACGACCTCGCCGCCAAAGGCCCCGACGCCGTCTTCATCAACAGTTCCCTCCAACAGGGTTCCATCCTCGATAACGACCTCGTCGCCCGCCGAAGAGGTAAACGCCGAATCCAGCCCGTCGGGAAGCAGCTGGGAGAAGATCGACCGCCCGGTCCAGTACTCCTCGCCGTCGTCGTTACCATCGGATGCGGGAAGCTCGTCGACGCTCGTTCCCCGAAGCAGGTCGAGCGCCTGTGTCTCGTTGAACCGTGGGTTCTCGTGAGTCAGCAGATAGAGCCCGGAGATGTGATCCTGAATCGCCCCGATGATGTTCTCGCCGAATCGGGGCGAGAGGATCTGCTCTTGGACCCGCATCAGCACGCGCGCCTCCGCGCGCGCCTCCTCGCTCTGGAGCGCATGCAGGTTCATCTCGTCGCCGTCGAAGTCGGCGTTGTACGGCGGACACACCACAGTATTCAGCCGGAACGTCTTGTATGGCATCACGACGACCTCGTGGGCCATAATGGACATTCGATGCAGCGAGGGCTGGCGGTTGAAGATCACGATATCCCCATCCACGAGATGGCGGTTGACCTCCCAGCCGGGCGCGAGACTCTGGATCTCGGCGGCGTCGTCCGCGACGCCCGCGAGCGCCTCGCAGTTCTTTTCCGTGACCTTGAGCCGGCGGCCGTCCGGACGCCGAACGTAGTTCGCACCGGGATGTTTCTCGGGACCGTTCGCAACGTACTGGCGGGCCTGTTCGAGATTTCGCTCGGTGACGACCATCGTCTGGGTCATCTCGTTTGCGACGTGCTCGGGGACGCCGACCTCGTTCAACGAGAGCGTCGGGTCCGGCGAGATGACGGTCCGCGCAGAGAAGTTGACCCGCTTGCCCGAAAGGCTGTTTCTGAATCGTCCGTCCTTGCCCTTCAGACGCTGGGAGAGTGTTTTGAGCGGGCGGCCCGAACGGTGACGAGCGGGCGGCGTGCCGCTGATCTCGTTGTCCATGAACGTCGTCACGTGGTACTGAAGCAGCTCCCAAAGGTCCTCGATGATCAGCTGTGGCGCACCGGCCTCACGATTCTCCATGAAGCGCTGGTTGATCCGGATGATGTCGACCAGCTTGTGGGTCAGGTCGTCCTCGCTGCGCTGGCCGTTGTCGAGCGTGATCGAGGGTCGGGAGGTGACCGGCGGAACAGGGAGGACAGTGAGAACCATCCACTCGGGGCGGGATTTTGCGGGGTTCATCCCGAGCACCTCGATATCCTCGTCCGGGATGTCCTCGAACCAGTCCCGAATGTCCGAGGGCATCAGCTTGTTCAGATCCTCCTCGGTGAGCTCGATACCGAGGGCTTTCTCGATTGCCTCCCGATCGGCTCTCCGCGGACGGAACTCGCCCGAGAGGATCTGGTTGATCCGCGAGACCTCGATATCGGTCTCCTCTGCGAGCTCCGGCGGGGCCATCCCCTCGGCGGGCCCCTCGCTCTCTTCGTCGTCGTCGTCCGAGGGCTGCATTGCTTGGGCGATCCGTTCGGAGTACTCGCTCGTTAAGACCTGCTGAACCTCGTAGTATGTGGTGGGTTTCTCGTGTTGAACGTCGAACTGGGTCTCGCCACAGTGGGGACAGGAGTCGGTCTTCCTTGCCTGTCGGATCGCGGCCTTCGTCACGTCGTTTACGTCGTTCGACAGCTCTCGCGTTCGAGTGAGCGACTCGCGAAACTCCTCTTTTTCTTCCTCGGTGAGAAGCAGGCGAGAGCACTCCCGGCAGCTCCCTCGAAGCAGGCGACGGATGAGCTTCGTGAAGCCGACGTGGATGACGGGTGCAGCGAGTTCGATGTTGCCGAAGTGGCCGTTGCAGGCTCCCGAATGCTTTCCACACGTTTTGCACTCGAGTCCGGGATCGATCACACCCAGCCGGGGGTCCATCAGTCCCATGTCGATGGGGAAGCCATCGTCGTCGTAGGTGTCGGCGGTGATGATCTTCGTCGCGCTCATCTCGCGGTACTCCTCGGGGTCCATCAGCCCGAAATCGATGCTGTCGATCTCTTTCGGTGTCGTTTGTGGTGGCATTGGTTGGGTAGTAGTTGAAAGTGGTTTCTCAGATTAGACTGCGTCAGTCAGATCGAGTCGCGGTGCGATCCCGAGCGCCTTCATCTCGTCAAGCAGGAGGTTAAAGGCGTAGCTCATCTCGATCTCGTGGATGTCGGTCTCCTCGCCGCAGTTGGGACAGTAGACACGGTTCTGCTGGACGTTTTCTACTGCTGTCATCCCGCAGTTTCCACAGACGTCGATATACTCACGATCCGAAGAGTCGAGCAGGCGCTCTTTTAACACCATCGCCGCGCCGTGGCCGATCACTGTATCTCGCTCCATCTCGCCGACCCGAAGCCCACCCTCGCGGGCACGACCCTCGGTGGGCTGGCGGGTCAGCACCTGTACTGGCCCACGGGAACGGGCGTGCAGCTTGTTCGAGACCATGTGATAGAGCTTGTGATAGAAGATCGTCCCCACGAAGATCTCGGCCTCGATCTTCTCGCCGGAGACGCCCGAGTACATGACCTCTTTCCCACTGGACTTGAAGCCGTGGTCTTCGAGCGACCCTCGAAGCTCTTCTTCGTCCTCGCCGGAGAAGGGCGTGCCGTCCACTCGCCGTCCTTCGAGCGAGCCGACCTTGCCGCCGAGCATTTCGAGGACGTGACCGACGGTCATCCGCGAGGGCAGCGCATGCGGGTTGAGAACGAGGTCGGGGACGACGCCCTCCTGGGTAAAGGGCATGTCCTCTTGGGGCGCAATATGGCCGATGACGCCCTTCTGGCCGTGCCGGGAGGCGAACTTATCGCCGAGTTCGGGGATGCGCTCGTCGCGCACCTTCACCTTCGAGAGCTTCGAGCCGTCCTCTCCTTCCATCAGGGTGACGGTGTCGACGACACCCGATTCCCCAGAGCGCATCGTTACACTGGTTTCCCGGCGTTTCTGGACGCCCATCCCACCCATGTCGTCCGGCTCTTCGAGGAATCTCGGTGGACTCGTCTTCCCCAGAAGAACCGAGCTCTCATCGACGTCGGTCTCGGGATTTACGAGGCCGTCCTCGTCGAGATGGGTGTAAGCCTCCTCGCCGCGTGCCCCGCGAACGTCCTCTTCGGGGATCTCGAATCGGTCTTCCTGACCGCCGGGATACCGGCGTTCTTCGCCCTCGTAGGTCCGGAAGAAGTGCGAGCGGGCGAGTGCGCGGTCGACCGAGCCGCCGTTCATGACGAGCGCGTCCTCGATGTTGAACCCCTCGTAGCTCATGACAGCTACGACGAAGTTTTGGGCGGCGGGGCGTTCGTCGAACCCGATCTGTTCGGTGGTCTGGGTTTTGACCATCGAGAGCTGCGGGTAGTGAAGGAGATGCTGGCGGGTGTCGGGGCGGATTCGGTAGTTCGCCGAGGGAAGCCCGAGGGACTGTTTCATCATCCCCGATCCCATCGTGATCCGGGGTGAGGCGTTGTGCTCTGGATACGGGATCATCCCCGCGCCGATCCCGAAGATCAGTTGGGGATCGATCTCGAGATGGGTGTGTTCGTCGGTGATCTCCTCGCGATCGACGGCGACGAAGATGTCCTCTTCTTCCTCGGCGTCGATAAACTCGATATAGCCGTGTTCGACGAGCGTTTCGAACTCGATTTCGTCGTTCGCGAGCGCCTCGATCGCCTCGTCTGTAATGAGCGCCTCGCCCTCCTCGACGACGAGCAGGGGCCGGCGCGCCCGGCCCGAGTCGGCGTTGATCACGACTTCTTGGGTGCGCTCTTTGACCGAGACGTTGACCATCTCGCTGACCTCGCCGCGGCGTCGCGCTTCTCTGACTTGGTTTGCAAGCTGTTCGGGGTCGGGGTGGGTGCCGACCAGACTGCCGTTGACGTACACTTTCGCGTCTCGTGCTTGTGCCATTTTGATGAGTTAGATTGATTAGTCGTCC
>JADFQH010000007.1:12712-21823 GCA_022561895.1 Methanobacteriota archaeon
GCCCGTCCCGACGAGCTCCTCGTTCAGTGCCAGACCCTACCGTTCCTGAGCGAGCACCGCCTGATCGTCGTCCGCGGGCGTTCGGGTGGTCGAGTCGAGACCCGGAATCCCCTCGACACCCATCGACGCCAGTTCCCGTTTGAGTCCCTGTTCGTCCTCGATGTTCTGGGTTAGCTCCATCGCTTGTGCGAAGTTCTTCACCAGACCGCAGTTCGGTCCTTCGGGAGTCTCCGAGGGACAGATCCGCCCCCACTGGGTCGCATGCAGGTCACGCGCCTCGAAGTGGGGCTGACTTCGTGAAAGGGGCGAACGGAGCCGGCGCAGATGCGAGAGAACGCCCATGAAGTCGGTACGATCCACGAGTTGCGAGACGCCAGAACGACCGCCGACCCAGTTGCCCGTCGCAATGGGGTGTTCGAGTCGTTCAGTGAGCACGTCGCTCCGAACCACGGTGTTCACCGAAAGCTGGCGGTTTCGCATGTTCGCCCGCTCCAGTTGGTATTTCACGTCGCGGGCGAGCTTGTTGAGCGCCGTCCGGAACAGATCCGTCATCAGATCGCCCGAGACTTTGAGACGCTTGTTCGCGTAGTGGTCCTTGTCATCAGAATCCCGACGCTGGAGCGCGAGTTCGAAGCACGCTTCTGCCATCCGACAGAGATACAGCGCTTTGTTGATCCGAACGTCCTCGTCGGGGACGCCGTCCTCGTGGAGATGCGGCAGCAGATACCGGTCGATGACGTAGTTCGCGCGTTTGAGCTGGTAGTTCTTGCCCTGTCCCGAGGCGACGCGCTGGCCGAGCGTTTCGATCGCGGCTTCAGTTGTTTGGACGTCCGCTTCCTCTAAGTTTTCGAGCATGAACTTCACGATCTCGGGATCATCAGAGACGCGATGAACGATCTCCTCGTCGGATTCGAGACCGAGTGCACGAACGAGCGTGACGAAGTTGATCGATCCTGAAACGGAAGGAAAGCTCACTTCGAGGAGGCCGTCGCGGCCACGCTCACAGAGCACGAGCGCGCGGTAGCCTCGTCGTTGGCTGAACGTTTTTGCGACCTGAATCTCGTCGCCGTATTTGGTATCGTACTCGGCGAGGATCTTGTTCGGGGCGAGATCCTCCGAGGTCATCAGCACCCGCTCGGAGCCGTTGACGAGGAAATATCCTCCCGGGTCGGCGGGGTCCTCGCCGATGTCGATCAGCTCGTCGTCGGAGAAGCCCGCGATGTTACATTTATCAGAGCCGACCATGATCGGCATGCGCCCGACCTTGGTTTCAGTTGAATCGACGACTCGCTCTTCTTCCTCTTCGCCGCCCTTGACGATGGACATCTCCATGAAGACCGGCGCGGAGTAGGTGATGTTGCGAAGACGGGCCTCTTGGGGATACAGAAGCTCTTCGGAGCCGTCAGCCTCCCTGACGCGGGGTGTGACGACCCGAACGTCGCCGAGTTCAACGTAGACGGGCTCTTCGCCCTCCTTGTCGCCGATGTCGGTGTCGATGGTCTCCTTCTCGTCGACGACCTGCTGCATCCCTCGGTTCAGGAAGTCGTTAAACGAACGGAAGTGGTGTTCCGCGAGTCGTTCCTTCGAGAAGTACTGTTCTGAGATCGTCCGGCGTGCGGTTCCGTCCATCAGTTGATCACCAGTCGGTAGATAACGGCTCGATCGGCCGTTCGCGAATCCCGAACGATACGAACTACATCGCCGACCTCGGCCTCGTCGGGCAGCGCGGGGTCGGTGCGTTTGATTTTCGGTAGGTCTGTGCGTTTGATGTCGTACTCCGTGAGCACCTCTTGGAGTTCCTCCTCATCCATGAGAGTGTGCTCTGGTACCAGAGTGTGTTCACTTACATCCATGTGTGTGGTCTGTCTGCGGCTGGCTGACGAGAGAAGCGGCTGTCACGAGATACTACAGGCACGTAATGGAGGCGAGCATTTAAGCGTTGTCAAAACAGTCAGGGCGGTCGCTAATCGACCGCCGTTGTGGCGGAAGCGACGGACATCGGTTGTCTACTGTCCGTTGGCGGATACCGTCCGCTACGACGGGAACTGAAATGAGTGTTTTGGGTTCACGGGACAGGGTCCGGTCGTTTGGAAAGCCTTAAGTCTGCAACCCGGAAAGGAGTGAATGCGTTCGCCCGGATGGTGTAGTGGCCCATCATACAACCCTGTCACGGTTGTGACGCGGGTTCAAATCCCGCTCCGGGCGTAATTTTGCGGCGAGCAATCCGCGAGCCGCAAATTCGCATCGGACGGGATTTGAAGTAGGGAACCGAGCGAAGCGAGGTTCAGGTGGTTCAAATCCCGCTCCGGGCGTTTTCTGATTTCACGTCCGCGAGCAACCGCGATAGCGTGTTGCGAGCACTCACGAAATCAGAAGCGACCGCGAGGGATTTGAATTAGAGAAGTCGCAACCTGCGAGCGAAAGCGAGTAGGTCCCTCCTCGCGTTGTTCAAATCCCGTTCCGAACTGTACTACGGTCGCTATACCGCTCCCGAGACCCAACCTTATTTCGTCGCTCAACGAGGGTCGAATCGACGAGTAATCGAGTAGTTCCCTCCTTCTCAGCGCGTCACGAGATGGGTAAGGACCATCAGCACGATCGTTCCCCCCGCGAACATTGTCAAGGAAAACTCGGTCGCGCCGATGAAGACCAACCCCTGGAGAACGATATAGCAGAAGGCTGCCGAAAGCAGGAAATTGATAACGAACAGCACGCGCGGATCACCCCGTGAGCGGGCCATATCCACTACTTCGCCACCAGCGACTTATCGGTATCGGCCACCATCCCAGTCGATCCACTCCTGTTCCCAGCCGTGTCGTCGCTGGGCATTGCGTTCCGCGAACTCCCGATCCTCGCGCTCCGTGCGATTTCGTTCGAGACGACCCGGCTGTTGGCCCTCGACGAGCAGCGGGCGAAACGCGACCGGGCAGATCCGCTCTACGAGGTCGCCCGCCGAGTCGAGGGAAACGAGGGTCTGCTCGCCAGCGCCCATCGGCATAGTGAGGCGACCACCCTCTGTGAGCTGCTCGACGAGCGAACGCGGCGGGCGGACGGCCGCGGCCTCGACGAGAATCCGGTCGAACGGGGCGTACTCGGGAAAGCCTCGCGAGCCGTCGCGGCGATCGACCAGCACGCCGCCGTAGCCCGCACGAGCTAGATTCTTTCTCGCGGTGTAGACCATGTTCCGGTCGATATCGATCCCGTGGACGTGTTCCGACCCACTGATCTCGGCGAGCACGGCGGCAGTGTAGCCGACGCCGACGCCGACAACCAGTATAGAATGACCTTCGCGGGCGTCGAGGGCGTCCAGCAGGCGGGCGGCGGTACTCGGGGCGAGGACGGTGGTTCCGTCGGCTTCGGTGGCGCGGTCGGCGTAGGCGGCGCGCTCGTTCTCGACAAACGGCTCGCGGGGCACATCACGCATGGCGAGGGCCACGTTTTCGGTATCGAGGGCGGCCTTCGCCTCGTGTTCGAGGCTGTCGACCATGTCCTCGCGCAGGACAGCGGGGTCCATATCGACCCTCGGCGATCCAGCCCTATAAGAACCGCGCGCTTGAACGCCCGGCGGATGGTCGCCAGCGATCGCTCACTCCCTCGGTTTCTGCCCGATGATCGCCTGTAGCTCCGTGCCCGGAACGTCCCGAATCGCGAGCTCCTCGAAGCCGACAGCCGTAAGCCACTCGCGGTACTCGTCCTCGGAGTAGGTGTTTCCGTTCTCCGTTTGGGCGAGCATGTTCACCGCGAAGATCGGCGCGCGCGCCGAGCGTCCGCGCACGAAATCCGTACAGACGAGGGTGCCACCCGAATCGAGCGCCTCGAAACAGCTCTCGAATAGTTGGGAGTTTTCTTCGGGACCGAACATATGCGTGATGCGCGAACAGAAGACGAGGTCGAATCCAGTGGGCAGGGAATCGAGCATGTCTCCAGAAACGAGATTCACCGATTCGGATTCGAGAAGCGGTGAGACGATCTCGATCACGTCGGCTTGATCGAGCAGCGTCACATCGGCTCCACGCCGGGCGAACTCGCGCGCAAACGTTCCGGGCCCGCCGCCCACGTCGAGAACAGTGTCGGGACGAGGATGGGCGTGCTCTGCGGCCGTGACGCTCGCACGAATAGTTTGAGAATTGACGCTCGTCATTGCGCCCATGAAGTTCCGCGTCCAGTTTGCGGTCTTCTCGGGAACCTCGCCCGTCACCATCGTCTGGGGGAGCGCGAACCAGCGCGACAGGGAATCGAGGGCATGGGGCGCGGAGCCGATCGAACGAACGTCGGTCTTGGTGAGAAAGCCGAGTGCGCGGTTCGTCGGTTCGTAGCTCCCCCCGACGCGCTCGAAATAGCCGTACTCGGCGAGCGCCTCAATGGTGATTTCTGCCGCGCGCTCCGTGATCCCCGTCGCGTCAGCGACCTCCTTCGAACTACCCGCCTCGGTCAACAGCGCATCGAGGACGCCCGCCTCGCGGGCAGCCCAGAGAAGCAGTCGTTCCTCGTGGTCCATGGCTACTCCACGAACGTCATCGCCAAATCAGCCCCGGATCGAGACGAAGCGCACCGCGCCGTGTGTTTCTCGGCTCTCGATGCCGTCCGCGCCGACGCGAGCGCGAACGAGATCCTGTGAACGCCTGCCGACCGGCGCGAGGATCGTTCCCCCCTCTCGAACTTGCTCGATCACGGATTCGGGAATCTCGGGCACGGCGCACGTAAAGTAGGCGGCGTCGTAGGGTACGTTCTCGGGCCAGCCCTCCCGGCCATCACCCTGTCTGATACTGACTGCACCGTAGCCGATCCGCTCCAGTGTCTCGCGCGCTCGCCCCGCGAGTTTTCCGCTGAACTCCACTGTAAAGAGGTTCTTCGATCCAACGATCTCGGCGGTAACGGCTGCGTGATAGCCACAGCCGGTGCCGATTTCGAGGACTGAATCGCCTTCGTTCACATCGAGCAGATCGGCCATGATCGCGACCATATGCGGCGCACTGATCGTCTGGTCGTCCCCGATCGGTAGCGGGCGGTCGGCGTAAGTGGAGTCACGGCGCGATTCGGGAACGAACTCGTGGCGCGGAACCGCTTTCATCGCCGCTATCGTCGACTCGGAGAGACTCTCACGGCGAGCGAGTCGATCAACGAGCGCGTTGCGTTCGTCCTCGTAACTCATACTACCAGACGGACCATGCTGTCGAGGATTCGTCCTCGCCGTAGAGACGTTTGACGTCCTTTGCCGGAACCGAATCTCCCTCGAAATCGAACTTCGTCTGCTCGTAGCCCGTTGTATCCCGTTTGATATGAATTCCCGTGATCGTAAACTCCTCGTTGCCCATCTCTTCGCGCTCGCCAACGGTAAATGCGTGATCGCCGGGCACCTGCAGCTTGACGCCCCGGCTCTCCTCGCGCTTCTCGTTGGGATGGATCGTGAGGTTGACCGCGACGTTGTCGACCGCTCGGGTCCAGAGGGTGTCGATCTCGTCGGCCCGTGCGCTCTCGACACGGCGCTCCTCGCCGAGTTCGACGCTCGTGATCCGCACGAGCATGATCGCCTCCTCGGTGTCGAGGATGAACTCCTCGCCGACGGCGAGCTCCTCGCGCTCGGGAACCTCGGCGCTCGCAGCGAAGGAGTCGCCCTCCTGGGAGACGATCACGTCGATCCCCACCTCGCTTTCTTCTTCGATACGCGTCTTGTGGGTGTGTCCACAGGCCGTACATCGCACCGTTGCCTGCCCGCCGGGTTTGATGACCTCGTGAACCGTCGCCTCGCTCGGCGAACACGAGGGACAGACGAGGGCTACTTGACCCGCTGTATTACTCATTGCCGTGGGTAGTAGAGCGCGCTATAAAAGTCGTGTGCGGTCTACGGCAGATCCACTTCCTCACCATCAGCGTACACGGTCGGCTCCCGGATGATCCCATCTGAATGGATCGGAGCCTCCGTGTCGCCGCCGATCCCGGCGTCGTCACCGATGGCGATGTGAACTGTCCCAGCCGCCTTTTCGTCCAGAAGCACGCTCCCGACGAGATCCGTCACGGCGACGTTCGTCCCGATTCCGAGTTCAGCGAGGTTGTAGGCGTCCCGCCCGACCGCCTCGGCCGCTTCTTCGAGTTCGGATCGGAGTTCAGAATCACTCACTGCTGTGACGAAACCATCCTCAACTTCGACCGTGATCTCCTCGTCGAGCAGGCCGTGCGGGTGCATCGTCCCGTCGACGACGTAGGTTCCGGTCGCCGTCTCGGGGCTGATGAACACCTCTCCGGCAGGGAGGTTCGAGAACGCTCCGGGCTCGTGGACGATCCCCGTATCCGAGAGCCACTCGCGATTTCCCGGCTCGAAGGTGATGTCGGTTCCCTGTGGCGAGGTGACGCGGATCTCGATCGCGTTGGCGACCCGCTCTATCATCCGTTCGCACTCCTCGCGGATGCGCTCGTAGTCGGCATCCAAACCAGTGGTGAAAACCTCCTCGGTGATCCCCGGCAGGGTGGCGGCGCGCGCCCCCGCGTCGGTCGCCGCGCCGCGCGCGCGGGTGTGGCTCAGACTCTTCGAGGTCGGGGCGAGCACCACGTCCGCGCCCCGCATGGCGGCCGCGACGGGTGCGGGCGGCTCCGCGCCGTGCTGGGGTCCCGGCGGGTATCCGAGCAGCACACTATCAGCGGTGATCTCTCTCGCGACCTCGTAGAGCGCCTCGCCGATCTTCAGTCTACGGTCGTCGGTGACGATTACACAGGACTCCTCGGAAGCGAGGTTCATACACTGTCGAACCGCGGTTTCTGCGGCGGGTTTGAGGTCCATAGCGGACAGTTGCCCGGTGGTGAAATAGTCGTGGCGATCGGGCTACCGGGACCGTTCGGACAGCGGACACCGCGAAACGCTTTCTTCGTTCGTTTCCGGAAGCATGTACTGTTTCCACTCGCGTTTTCGCGGGTCGGCGTAATCGCCCGAATCCGGGTGTCGTGGAATCCCGTCGTAGTCCTCTAGACGGTCGCGGATGGTGCTTCTCGCGCGCTGGCCCCCGTCTTCCATCCCCGACAACCCTTCAAAAACGCCCGCAGGCTGGATCGTGATCTCGAGCCCGTGCGGCGTGTAGCGACTCCGGCGCGCCCGGTAGAACGGCGCGCGGGCGACGAGGAACATCGGTTCGCCCGCAAAGCAGTAGCGCCATTTGGGGTGGTCGGGATCCGTCGGAACGGTTTCGGGCCACGGTTTTGGGTCGTGCTCCCCGAGATACTCCAGCAGGTTCCAGAACTGGTTTTTGTAGGTCTCGGGGGGCTGTTCGTCTGCCGGCGGCTCGAAAAGCACGACGAGCGAGGAGATCTCGCCAATGGACTCATAACTATTGAGATAGGTTTCGAGCGCTCTGACGAGTCGCGAGCGAGCTTCGTCGTCATTGGGCGCACCGGGAAAGACGTACCGGAACAGCCCATCCTCTTCTGCCTCGACGGCGAAATAACACGGGTAGGGCGTGTCTTCGTCGGTCATCGTCCCGTGGAACGTCTCGTATCGCGTTTCCTTCCAGTCGGCCAGTTCGCCGCGCTCGATGGCGTCTTCGAGGTCGCTTTTCGTCCACGGATCTCCATCGGACGGACTCATTCGTACTGGTTTCAGGACTCCTCGGGTGTGGACGTTTCGCTTGCACGCGCATTCGCCGCGTTCGACGCCATCGACCGTTCAGTCCGCTCGCTCGTCCAGCACCGACCGTTCGTGGATCGTCGTCTCGTCGGGGACTGTGAGATCGATCGGTCCCAGATCGGAGCCGCTTGCAACACCCTTTGCCGAACACGCAGCCACCGCGACGATCGCGCCCTGTTTGGCTTCGAAGGTTATCGTATCGCCGGGTTCGGCCGGACTCTCGCGAACGTTGAAGTAGGTCTGCTCGGTGATCGTCGATTTCTGAAAGACGTTGAGCGTATCGGGAACGGGTTCGCTAACGCCCGCGGCCGCGAGCGCGAGCGAGAGGTTCTCCCGACAGCCGCCGGGTTCGTTCTGCACGCCACCGTCGTACGGGCGGTCGGTGAGCATCCACCCGGTACACGGCCCGAAGAGGATGTCGTGGACGCCGCAGTCGTCATCAGTAATCGCGAGGATTGGCTCGCCCGCCGTGGTATAGAGAAGATCGTCGGTCGTAATTCGTATCTTGCCGTTGAGATCGCGCGTGTAAGACTGTGAGAACCGTTCTGTGGGACTGTCTCTAACGAACGCGACGAGGTCTGCGACCTGTCGTCCCTCGGGAGTTGCCACCGAAAACGTCGCGCCGCGATCGATGGTGAAGGAGACCCCGCTTTGCTTTGGGATGCGATGGTGCATCTGGACTTACTCCGTGAGCGCCTCGACCGCGACCAGCGACTCACCCGTAAGCGCCCGGACGTACGCCCCACCCGCGATCGAGACGTGCGAGAAGTCGTCCTCGTCGAGTCCGTAAATCTCGATGGCTCTCGATGTATCGCCCCCGCCGATCACCGAAAAACAGTCCGTGGCGGCGATCGCTTCGAGCACGCCCACTGTACCATTCGAAAACCGCTCGTCCTCGAAGACGCCGAGCGCGCCCTTGACGAAGACGGCCTCGCTATCCTCGATAGTTTCTCGGTATGCGGAAACGGTTTCGGTTCCGACATCGAGAAACGAGGTCTCCTTTTCGATTTCCGCTACCTCGATCTCCCCTCGCTCGCCCGACTCGTCCTCGTAGGCGAGATCGACGGGAAGCTTGATCCGATCCCCGTAGGAGTCGAGCAGTCCATCGATCGTTTCTTCCTGTTCAGCCCACTGATCGTCGAAAAAGTCGGTTTCCTCGATATCGTAGCCCACATCATGACCCGCGGCTCTGAGAAAGAGTTCGCCGACGATTCCGCCCAGCAGGAACGTATCGACGGTGTCCTCGACGCGCTCCATCACGTGGATGAGATCGTCGGCTTTCGTCCCGCCGAGTACCATCGCCACCTCTCCCTCGAACGCTCGCTCCTGAATCGCGGAGTTGGCTTCGTACTCGGTTTCCATCACACGACCCGCGTACGAATCCATCACTCGTGGGAAGCCGACGATCGAGGCGTGCCCGCGGTGCGCTGTAGAATAGGCGTCGTTGACGTAGGCGTCGAACTCCTGAGAAAGTGTTTCGACCAGCGCGCTTTCGGCGT
>JADFQH010000242.1 GCA_022561895.1 Methanobacteriota archaeon
CTCGATTACGCAGTTCGGCATTTCGCCGACGGCGATCCGCGCGCTACGCAAACACGGCGAGGAGTGGCTCGCGGATCACGACCTATCGAGCCTTCGGATTCTGGGATCGACGGGCGAGCCGTGGGACAGCGAATCCTGGCTGTGGTTTTACGAGAAAATAGGGGGAAGTACGGCCCCCATTATTAATATCTCGGGCGGGACCGAGATCTGTGGCTGCTTCCTGACGCCGCTGCCGATCCAGCCCTTAAAGCCCTGCACTCTTGGAGGGCCGGGACTCGGCATGGATATCGATATCGTGAACTCGGAAGGCGAGTCGGTCGCCGATTCACACGAACGGGGCTTTCTCGTCGCCCGTGATTCCTGTCCCTCGATGACCAAGGGGCTGTGGGAGGGCGACGAGCGCTATTTGGAAGAGTACTGGAGTTCGTTCGAGGACCCCCCATTATGGGATCACGGCGACTGGGCACAGAAAGACGAGGATGGCTTTTGGTTCCTTCATGGACGCGCGGATGATGCGTTGAACGTCGCCGGGCGGAAGGTCGGACCCGCCGAGGTCGAGGGTGCACTGATCGACCATCCCTCGGTGAATCAGGCCGCCGCGGTCGGCGTTCCCGACGACACTACTGGTACTGCTGTCGTCACCTACGTCATCCTCGAAGAGGGTACTGAAGAAAACGACGACCTGCGCGAGGAGCTGCGCGCGCAGGTGGGCGAGGAGTTGGGCAAGCCGTTCCGCCCGCGAGAGGTATTGTTCGTCGCCGAGTTCCCGAAAACCCAGAGCGGGAAGATTATTCGAAGAGCGGTGCAGGCCTCCTACACCGGCGAGGATCTCGGCGATATGAGCAGTATCGAGAACCCGGAGGCCTTAGAGCGATTAGAGCAGGCGAGCTAAGCCGAACGGATTAAGCCGTTCCGATAGTATTGAAACCATGCTCGTTTCGCATACGGACGTAGCGGATGAGTTCGTTCGCCGGGTTCGAGAGCGAAACGTCGGGGATGTAGAGCGGCTTGTGCTGTTCGGTTCGACGGCTCGGGGTGAGACAGAGGGTATCGACAGCGATGTCGATTTTCTGGCTGTCGTCTCCGATTCGGCCGACCAGCGTGCGCCACTGCCGATGAACTCCGCGACATCGCCTATGATCTCATGTTGGAGTTCGGACCGGTCGTCGAGGTCCACGTAATGAGGGAGTCGAATTTCGAGCACAAACACGAGCGAAACCACCCGTTCGTGACGACCGTTCTCAAAGAGGGCAGATCCTCTGCCGGATGATCTCTCTTGTGAGAAAATAGAGTGACGAAACGTTCAGTCGTCGCTTGGGATCGCCTCGCCGATTCCGTTGCCACCGGCCCAGACACCGGTTTCGAAATCGACCTCGCCGTTCCAGTGGCCCACGAGGGTTGCAACGGCGAGATCCCCCGTAATGTTAGTCATCGTGCGGAGTCGATCGAGTACGGGGTCGACGCCCGCGATGAAGCCGATGACTTCTAAGGGCAGCCCGAGCTGTGTTAGCACAAGCGTCAGCAGGATGAGTCCCGCACTGGGGACGCCCGCAGAGCCGATACTTGCAAGCACGGCGATCGCAACGACGACGAGCTGTTCCGTGATGGTGAGCTGCACGCCGACGATGTTTGCGGCGAAGATCGCAACGATCCCCTGATACATCGCCGTACCGTCCATGTTGATCGTCGATCCCAGTGGAAGGGAGAATCCATAAATCCCCTCGTTGATCCGGAGGTTGTCCTCCGCGTTCGACATGCTTACTGGCAAGGTTGCACTCGATGAGCTGATCGAGAGCGCCGTGACCATCGCCTCTTTGATCCCCGAGAGAAAGGCTATGGGGGACTGCTGGGTGAGCACCGCGATGATCACGCCGAGATACACAATAGTAATGTGGAGCGCCACGGCGAGCGCGAGGGTCGCCATCAGTAGGAGGAAGGGGCCGAGCGCGTCGGCTCCGGCCTCGCCGAAAACGCCTGCCATCAGGGCAAAGACGCCGATGACGCCGTACTCCATGATCCCCCAGACGACCTTGAAGAGCGCCTCCGCACCGGCTTCCATGATGTTGAAGATCGACTCGACGCCCTCACGAACCCGCTCGTTATCGGTCGATTCGCCAACTAAGGCAAGCCCGAGCGCGAAGACGATCACGAAGAAGATCGTCGCGAGGATGTCGCCCGTCGCCATCGCCTCGATCGGGTTCTCGGGGACGATCCCGAGGATCACGTCGAGGAAGTTCGGCGCTTCTTCGATGTCGGCTTCTGCGGTCGTGAGCTGCAAGCCGGAGCCGGGATTGATCAGGTTCGCAATAGTGAGTCCGATGAACACCGCGACCATCGAGGTGATCGCATAGATCCCGACGACCTGCGCGCCGACCTTTCCCAATGTCGAGGGCGAGAGCTGGCGGATTCCCATCATCAGGGTGAAGATGATGATCGGCACGACGATCATCTGGAGCAGCCGGACGAACAGATCCCCGAGCGGCTGGAGGACGGCCGCCTGCTCGCCGAACAGCAGTCCGAAAATCGAACCCAACACGAACGCCGCTCCGATCCGGTAGATGATCGGCACCGAACGGTAGCGCCGCCACCCGGACCGAATGCTACTCTCTGCCATACCGTACTACTTCGCTCCCAATGATAAAAACGATTCCCCGAAACCGACAGATAGCGGAGGGGTTACAGGACGCTTTCGAGTGGGATTTCCGTGGATTCGGGTCCCCTGCCGACGGCGAAGTCTCCTCGGGAGTCGGGACCGGGAAAGACGATCACGCCGCCGGCGAGTAGCGGTGCGAGAACGCCTGCAACGATCGTTTCGGGTCGTGCGAGCGGTGCGCGGATCGCTACCTCCGTTCCGACTTCGATCCCCCAGCGCTCGACGAGCGCCGACGCGCTATCGAGCAGGTCGCCGTGAGTGTAGCTCGTTTCGTCGGCTTCGAGCAGCGGCGTCTCGGAACCTACGTCGGGCGGCGTCGGGCACCACGGGTTCTCGCTCCAGACGCTCTCACCGAAGCTCTCGACGGCGGGATCGCTGGTTTCGTCGTAAGCAAGCCGGCCCGCCCCTTTCGGGAGGTCGTACTCCCCGATTCGCGCGCCGGACGCGACGAGCAATCGGGCGTCGATCTCAGGGGGTGGGTCGAAACGCACGCGCGCACCGAGAAGCGCCGCCCCGAGTAGCGAGAGGATCGGCGCGCCGCTTTCCTTGCTTTCGATCGCCACGAGCGATCCCTCGCGCACGCCGCGATGGCTGAAGAAGTTGCCCGTCTTGTGGGCCGTCGTACAGAGCTGGTAGTAGTCATACCGCAGGGTAACACCCGTCTGTGCGCGGAGCGCCGGCTCGCGGGTGCGCCGGTCGCGCGCGACCAGCTCCCCGACAGTGTTCATAGCCTTCGATTGCACACCCAATACAAAGTCGCTGGTGATCGTCCTGTTTAGAGCGAGCTTTTGATCTTCTCGAAAAATCCCTGTTCGACTTCGATCTCCTCGCCGCCCGCCTCCGCGAAGGCTTCGAGCGCCTCGCGCTGCTCGGTGTTGAGTTCCTCGGGTGTGACGATCTGGATCGAGACGTAGAGATCGCCCTGCCCCCGGCGGCGAAGCCGCGGCATGCCCTTTCCGCCCAACCTGAATCGCTCGCCGCTTTGGGTTCCCGCTGGAACGTCCATCTCGACCGTGCCGTCCATCGTCGGAATTTCCAAACTATCCCCGAAGACGGCCTGTGGGAACGAGATCGGCACCCTGTACTTCAGATCGTCGCCCTCTCGTTCGAAATCGGGGTGGGAAGCGACGCTGATCTCGATCAGCAGGTCACCCTTCGGGCCACCCTGCTCGCCGGGCGCGCCCTCGCGTTCCATTCTGAGAGTTTGGCCGTCGCGAATTCCTCGAGGTATCTCGACTGAGAGGGTGGTCTCGCGGGTGACCTGTCCGTCGCCACGACATTCTCCACAGGTCTCCTCGTAGATCTGTCCGTCGCCGCGACAGTTGGGACAGGCCTGGGTCTGTTGCATCCGGCCGAAAGGGGTCTGTTGGACCTGCGTGACCTGTCCCTGCCCGTTGCACTCCGGGCAGGTCTGGGGGTTCGTTCCGCCCGCTCCATCACAGGTCGGGCACTCCTCGGGGCGGTTGATCGTCATCTGTTTCTCGACGCCCTCGTAGACCTCTTCGAGCGTAACTGAAAGACGCGTCTGGAGATCCGCGCCCTGCCGGCGTCCGCCACCACCACCGAAAAACTGCTCGAAGATGTCGCCGAGACCGCCACCACCACCGAAGCCGCCCGCACCGCCGAAACCGCCCGCACCAGCGCCTCCCCCATCAAAGCCACCGCGTTTTTCGGCCTGTTCAAACCTATCGTGGCCCATGCGGTCGTAGGCGGCACGTTTCTGCTCGTCCGAAAGGACCTCCTTTGCCTTTTTGGCCTCCTTGAACCGCTCCTCTGCGTCCGGCTCGTCGCTTACGTCCGGATGGTACTTCGCGGCCTTTTTGCGGAAGGCCTTGTTTATTTCGTCCTCGCCTGCGTCTTGGCTCACGCCGAGGACGTCGTAGAAATCCTCGCTCATCAGTTACCCGCTCTATTCGGTTGAGACACTTGAACTGCCCGCTCTCGTATATCGTCGGACAGAGGCTTTGATAGATCGTCGCCGGGGACGGCCTTCGGCGACCCTCTCATAAGGTCGGTTGTAGTCTCTTACCGGTGATCGCCAGCTCGCATGGGCGATCACCGGTAAACAGTTACAACCGACCTTATCAACCGTCCTCTCGTTCGACGAATTCGTCGTAGAACGCCTCCGAGAGGTGCTCGCGCTCCCACTCGTGTCTGCACTCGTCCTCGAGCACCGTGGCCCAAACCGTCAGGACGATCATGCACGCGCCGAGACCGGGAACGGCA
>JADFQH010000243.1 GCA_022561895.1 Methanobacteriota archaeon
CTGGGAGGACCACCGCGAGGCGTTCGGCGACACGGTGATAGACACCCTCAGCGAGTACGCGCCCAATCTGAAGAGCCTGATTCTGCACCGCCAGGTGCTTTCGCCGTGGGATTTGGAGCAGGAATTCGGCTTGACCGAAGGCAACATTTTCCACGGCGAGTTGAGCCTGGATCAGTTGCTCTTTCAGCGTCCGGCGGCCGGCTGGGCGAAGTACAAGACGCCGATCAGGAATCTCTGGATGTGCGCCTCGGGCACGCACCCGGGCGGGGGCATCATGGGCGCACCGGGCGAACTGGCCGCCAAGACCATGCTCAAAACACGTGGTGTTTGACATCGGAGTGCCGAGACGGCATTCAATAAGCCTTGTTGCCAACGTCGGGGTAAGGGCCGTAGAGTTGCTCTGAAGACGTACCATGCGCGCTGAAGAGATTCGCAACCACTTGCGGAGGCAGCCCCATTCACGTGGCATCCCCGCGAAAGCGGGCTGATAGGCCGCTCCTCACAGTCCGAGGCGCCACTGGCGTCTGGCACGGGTCTTCAACCCGTGGATCGCACCGGTTAGAAACGTCAGTGTCCCGAAGATGAACAGCCCAGCGGGCGGGATAACGATAAATCCGATCGCTGCGGCATCGATCGCGAGTTCAGTCCCGACGATAGGGATGCTAATGGTGGCAAGTGGGGACTGAATCAGGGCGTTGATCCCGATCGTGAGTGCGAGCAGCGCCGCTCCGGAGCCCGCTGTGGTGATCGAGATCCGTACTGGTCGGATATCACCCATGGGGTTGTAACCGATTTTGCGCGCACCCACGAGGTGGAACAGCGGGAGCGAAATATAGCCGAGCGAGGTTGCGACTGCTGCACCTTCGATGCCGAACTGGGGAATCAAAAGCGCGTTGAGGATAACGTTCATGATCGCCGCCGCACCCGTTGCGAAGATCATCACTCGCATGTCGCCGCGAGCGTGGCTCACCGAGAGGATCGGACGCGCAACCGCGAATCCAACGGTTCCGGGGAGCAACAGAATCAGCGGCGTAATCGTCCCCTCGAACTCCGAGCCGTAGTATCGGGGAACGAACTCCGCCGATAGGACGGCGATCCCGAGTGCCATGATAACCGTCAACAGCAGAATGTATCGCGTCGCCTTCGAAGCGAGGGTAGTGATCCGCTCGACTTGCTCGTTGTGCCACATCTCGGATGCAGACTGGATCATCACCGACTGAACCGCCTTCGGTGCGACCCAGAGGAACTCCGCGAGCACGAGCGCGGCCTTGTAGTAGCCGACCTGCTCCGTCTCGACGAACGCCTCTAGCATCAGCACATCAACATGATATAGTGAGGTCAGCAGAAAAATATAGACGATCGAGAGGTTGTTGAAACTGAGCAGTTCTTTCCTCGGAAACTCCACCGGAGTGCGTTCGAAGATCGCGGACAGCGAGACGTGCCGCGAGAGAAGGATCAGCCCGAGGACCGTGATAGTCGCGTCCGCGATGATATGGCCCAAGAGAACACCTGAAACGCCGTAACCGAGATACGCGAGCGAGATCGCGAAGACGAAAAACAGCGCCTTCTGTAGTACGAATAGCGGTTCGGAAATGTGCTCGAGTTTGAGTCCCAACAGCGCACGGTGGGAGATTTCACGAAACTGAGCGAAAATAGTTACAACTGCCAACAGATAGAAATAAAACGCGTACTGTTCGCCGGGATGGATATCGATGAGTCCCGTCTGGACCGACACCAGTAGCAGCGCTGACCCCATTAATGCAAAAATCACTGCGAGCCGGAAGAAGAACCCAAAGACGTTGTCCTGCCAGTTCTCCTCGTCTCGGTCCTCGGCGAGATACTTACGAGTCCCGCTGTCGACCCCCGAGCTGACGAGGATCATCAGCGGACCGAACACCGCCATCACGACCGCGTAGGTTCCGTATCCCTCCGGACCGAGAATGCGAACGAGGATCGGAGTCATGATCGCCGCGAGCATCGTATATCCGATGTTCGCGCCAGCGATCGAGATAAAAGCCGTAACGAGTGTTCGTCTCATTTAGTCTAGTTCATACTGTATTCGCTATGCTTATCAACCTCGTGAGCGCTACCGATCGCGCATAACCGACTCGCCCGGCGCCGTAGTCGCGTCCCCTGAGAGGGTTACACCGGGGCCAAGACTCGTGTTGATCGCCGTTTTTGCGCCGTGGCCGACGACGACACCGAACTTTCGTCGCCCGGTCGAGATCCGATCGCCTTTGACCGTGAGTTCTACGTCCTCGCCGTCGTGGCGCAGATTTGCGACGTTCGTTCCGGCTCCAAAGTTCACGTCGCGCCCCAGAACGCTGTCTCCAACGTACGAGAGGTGGGGGACGTTCGTCCCGCGCATGAGGACGCTGTTTTTCACCTCGACCGCCTGTCCGATATGCACGTCACCCTCCAACAGGGTCGCCCCACGAATGTATGCGTTCGGACCGACCGAACAGCCCGAACCGATGTAGGTGGGTCCTTCGATCCTCACCCCGGACGCTATCGTCGTCCCGTCCTCGATTACGACGACGCCTTCGAGGGTCGCGTCGGGATCGACCTCGCCGTCGATCCGTGTCGCTTCCTCGTCCAACAGGAGTTCGTTCGCCTCGAGTAGCTCCCACGGCCGTCCAACGTCCATCCACCGATCGAGCGTGACGGGGGTCACATCGTGTTCCTCGATCACGCGTGCGAGCACGTCGGTCAGTTCGTGCTCACCGCGTTCGCTTTTCGGAACGTCGAGAAACTCCCGAGCTTCGGCCGGAAAGAGATAAACGCCCGCGTTTGCGAGATTTGTCGGTGGCTCTTCGGGTTTTTCGATGATATCTGTCACCCGCGTTTCATCGGTCGAGAGCACGCCGTAGGCAGAGGGGTTCGGGACCTCGAACACGCCGATCGCGGGTCCATTGGAGAAAAGTTCGACGATGCTTTCCGGATCGTAGAGGTTGTCGCCGTTCAAGACGGCGAACTCCTCGGTGATATGCTCGCGCGCGGCCCGGACGGCGTGTGCCGTCCCCAACTGCTCTTCTTGAGTGGCGTAGCTCACCGGCACTCCGTTGTAGGTCTCGCCGAAGTACGCTTCGACGACCTCTGCCATATAGCCCGTTACGAAGATCAGCTCGTCCGCGCCGCCTGCGACCGCCGCGTCGGCGACGTGGGCGGCGATCGGACGGCCAGCGACTGGCAACATCGGTTTGGGCACGGACTCCGAGAGGGGTCGAAGGCGGGTTCCTTGGCCCGCCGCGAGGATCACAGTCTGCATTGTCGAATCGTTTCTTACTACCGGGCTTTGTTATCTGTCGGTTAATGTATGGCGGTTTGCGCCTCTGTGAACGGTGTTCACACGGTTCGTATCGCGTCGTTAACCAGCTCCCGTGCGATCGTCGTTAGCTCTTCTGCGCGCGCTCTGTCACGGGATTCAGCCGTCACGCGAATGAGCGGCTGCGTTCCGCTCGCCCGGAGAAGGAACCAGCCATCCGAGAAGTCGACGCGCACGCCGTCGATCGTAAGCAGATCAGCGTCGGGATAGTCCTCCGAAACGGCCGCCGCGACCTGTTCCATCACCGTCCCCTTCTCTTCGGTCTCGATGTTATCGCGAAACAGATGGGGGGAGACAACGCCGGAAACGAGTTCGGAAAGTGGCGTCTCGTTCACTGTCCTCGCGAGCTTACACGCCGCGAGCGGGCCGTCCGGACAGAGGGTTTCGTCGGGCCAGATCCACGCCCCGCTCGGTTCGCCCCCAAAAACCACATCCGATTCGGTCGCGCGCTCTGCGACGTGGACATCGCCAACGCGCGTGTGTGTGACCGATGCGCCGATTTTTTTCAACTCGTCCTCGACGACGAGACCCGTATCGACCGGCACGGCGACGCGCGCCCCCTCGCTTGCGGCCTCACGCGCAAACAACGCGAGCAGTACGTCCTTCGGGACGAACTCCCCCAACTCATCGACCGCCATCATCCGATCTGCATCGCCGTCGTGGGCAATACCCAGATCCGCGTCCGTCTCGGCGACCCGTTCACAGAGCGCGCTGCAGTTCTCTGCCGTTGGTTCGGATGGCCGGTTCGGAAAACTCCCGTCCGGTTCGCCGTTCATCACTTCAACCGTGCAGCCGAGCTGGGATAACGCCTCGATGGTGACGCCGCCCGCGCCGTTTCCGAGGTCGACGACGACCGAGAGTCCGGAAAGCGCCCCTCCCCCGCCGATCGCCCTGACGAGTTCCTCGACGTGGCGCTCGTTTGCGGTTTCGATTTTCGTCTCACTACCGCCGTCGTCCCATCCGCCGAGCGCGTAGTTCTCCGAATCGATCCGGTCTTCGATCCGATCACACTGTGCGGCGTCGAACGCCTGACCCGAGGGGTTCCAGAGTTTGAGACCGTTATCCTCCGGCGGGTTGTGTGAGGCGGTTACGATGATACCTGCATCCGCGTCCTCCCACCCGACGGCGCGTGCGAGCGTCGGCGTTGCGACCATCCCTACATCGATCACGTCCGCACCACACTCGCGAGCACCCGCTCTGACGGCTTCGAGCAGCCACTCACCACTGTCTCGAGGATCGCGACCGACGACGATCCGATCGGCGTCCTCAGTTGCAACGGCTCGTCCGACCGATAGCGCGAGCGCTCCTGTTACGACGTTTCCAACCGGGCCACGGATTCCACTCGTTCCGAAGAGACTCATACAGGGATATCGACAGCATCGTTCATTAACCGTCCGGAAAGGCCATCTCGTACGTCGACCGTTGCCTTCCATACAGGGTATCGTGCGCTAACCATCCGTTAAAAACGGCGGCTGTCCTCGATTTAGTCCGTTTTGTAGTTTTTTACGCA
>JADFQH010000244.1 GCA_022561895.1 Methanobacteriota archaeon
TCACGCTCTTCGGCCACGAGTGCGGCTTTCTGACCATCGTGGCCGTCGCCGTCGTAAACGACGAACCACGACTTCCTCACCTCCTCGTCGTCGGCGTCGTCGATCGTGATTTCTCCGGGTGGCTCCCAGTCACGGACACCGTAGACACGAACATCGACCGAGTCGGTGAGTGTCTCGTAAACGGGCCACTGGGGTCGTAATCTAGAAAGTCGCTGAAAACCGGCGTACAGTTGTCCGCTTCCTACCCGCCACGCGCGCTCTTCGACCTCGCGTGAGGCGAGGATCATCCGCCGTTTGTCGTAGGAAACGAACGTGGTCGTCTCGACGTGGAGAAGCACAGCAGGGGTGTCGTGATCGAACCCCGGCGTAAAGGCCGCGGGATCGAACCCGATGGCGTGCTCGACTGCGGCGAGCGGGCTCGCTGCGAACACGCGCTCGCCGTCGTGAAGGACGCAGATCCCTTCGGGCAGATCGTTCGTTCGCTCCTCGACGGCGACGTTTCGCAGCTCGAAATGCGAGCGAAGAGTCCCGAGCGTCCCGGTATCGCCGTTGTAGACCGAAAGCGTCCGCTCATCGCCGGTGACACGCTCGATACACGACGAGAGTTCGTTCATGTCCTCTGACTGTTGCCAGTAGTTATAATTATTCTGATGGTAATAGTCTCTCGAAAACAACGACCCGGACGGCTTTTGTCCGCGGGCGCGCAAAAGCGGGCATGTCCGTCGAGGAGAAACTGGCCGCCGCGCGCGCGGATCTCGCCGAGTGCGAGGGGGTGCTGATCGCCTTTTCGGGCGGAGTGGACTCCAGTGTGACTGCCGCCATCGCCCACGACGCGCTGGGCGAGAAGGCAGTGGCGTGTACGGCGAAAAGCGAAACCCTTCCCGAGGCCGAACTCGACGACGCCAAACGCGTCGCCCGAGAGATCGGGATCCGCCACGAGATCGTCGAGTTCTCCGAGCTGGATAGCTCGGATTTCGTAACAAACGACGGCGACCGGTGCTATCACTGTCGGTCCATGCGGTTGGGAAGGATGTTCGAGCGGGCCGAGGCGTTGGGAATCGGCGTCGTCTGCGACGGGACCAACGCCTCGGATCCCGGCGAGGGCCATCGCCCCGGCTTACAGGCGGTCGCGGAACTCGACGCCAAGTCACCGCTTTTGGACCACGGGATTACCAAGGACGAAGTGAGAGAGATCGCCGAGTCCTACGATCTTTCGGTCGCAAATAAACCCTCGATGGCCTGTCTCTCCTCGCGAATCCCCACCGGGATCGAGGTCACCGAAGAGCGCCTGACGCGCGTGGATAAGGCGGAAGCCTTGCTCCGCGGATGGGGCTTCGCCCAGTTCCGCGTGCGCGATCACGACGGACTCGCGCGGATCGAAATCGCACCCGAGGAGCTCGAAGACGCCCTCGACATGGAGTTCGTGCGGGCAACCCGCGCCCACATGAAGGATCTCGGCTTCGAGCACGTTACCCTCGATTTACATGGATATCGTACGGGGAGCGTCAGTCCCGAAGATACCGCAGGCGAGACTGAAGCGGAGGTTCTCGATGCGCAGTATCCGACCGCAGAGTAGTTGTTCGGAGGAGGACGGTTAGTCGGTTGTCGGTCGGTCCTCGGACTCCCGGTCACGTTTTTCTTCAACGACATCGATCGGGATACCAGCAGGGGTGTCGTTTCGCTCGCCGAACCCGGCGCTCAGGATTCGCGTCAGCGCCTCTTCGACGTTCTCGTCGGTTTCGATGATGTCCTCTTCGTCGACCTCGATGACGAATCCACTAGTAATGTTCGGTGCGGTGGGCAAAAAGAGGAGTTTTCGACCGTCGGGTGCTTCTCTACCTGTCTTAAAGGCGGTCATTCGGATGTTTCGCCAGGTCTTGATTTTGACCGGTGTTTGGAGGTCGCTCGTTCCAGTCAGGGCGGTTTCGACGGCCATCTTCGAGGCGTTGTAGACGACGCGAAGCCCCGGCACGCTGTTCATCACGCCGTCGATCGCCGATTCGACCAGCGAGCCGATGGCGGTGCGCATCAGGTAGCCAACGGCAAAGACGAGGAGGACGAAGACGACGAGCGTGATGAACACGCGCAGCGCGGGGTTTCCGATGGTTTCGGTGAGCGGGAGGTTCGCGATGAAACGAAAGAGCCAGTAAACCACCCAGACGGTGACGATAATCGGGACGAGGACGATCAGCCCGCTCGCCATGTCCCGCTTCCAGGTCGACATTGGAACCCCCTTACGTGGCCGTATTGATAGACCTGTTCATCGACCCAGAACGGCCCGCACGGCGAACCTTACGTTTTCCTTTCTCTCCATGATCCGACGGTAGAAATACGAGAGCCACTTCCCGCCGTAGGGCGCGTACTGGTAAACTGGATACTCGCGGGCGAGCTCCTCCTGTGCGTCCTCCCGGACGCCCATCAGCATCTGGATCTCGAAGGCGGTGCCATGAACGTCGTGGAGTTCGCGCGCCCGGTCGATCATCACGGGATCGTGGCTTCCCACCGCGATCCCGCCGTCGTACTGCTCGAACATGTATTCGAGATACTCCTCGTAGACCTCGTTGACCCGCTCTTTGCTCTTATAGGCGATCGCGGGCGGCTCGTTGTACGCGCCCTTTACGAGCCGGATCTTGCCAGGTACGTCGGCAAATTGCTCGATGTCGTCTCGCGTGCGCTTCAAGTTCGCCTGCAAGCAGACGCCCATCCCGCCGCCCCGAGCCGTCACGAACTCCTCGTAGGCGTCCAGCGTGGCGTCGGTCGTCGTGTGATCCTCCATGTCGAGCCAGACGAACTGGTCGTTCTCGTCGGCCACGTCGACGATCGCTCGAAAATTGTCCCGAAATCGGGCTTCGCTCACGTCGAGTCCGATCTGAGACGGTTTGACCGAGATGCAGGCATTCAGTCCCGTGTCCGCGAGATCGGAAAGCAGCGTGGCGTAGGCTCGTGCGTCGTCGTCGGCTTCGGTGGGATCGTCGTAGTGCTCGCCGAGTAGGTTGAGGATCACACGGATATCGCGGTCGTTACACTCGCGGACGTGTTCGAGGGCAGTTGCGGGGGTCTCACCGGCGACGAACCGGCGTGCGATCGGCGGGATCATACCGGCCCTTTCGAGCGGCCCGACTTTAATGATAGATATCCGCGAGCGAACCGTTGGGGATTAACGTATCCGACCGCTCGAAAGCGATATGGGTCCGCTCGAACTCCTCGTCGTCGCCTTCTGGGTGATGCTTCCTGCATACGTCCCGAACAACGCCGCCGTCCTGGCCGGTGGCGGCGCACCAATCGACGGCGGCCGCACCTGGGGCGACCGGCGAATCCTTGGCGACGGCAAAACCTGGCGTGGAACGATCGTCGGCACGCTCGTCGGCGTGGGCGTTGCCTACCTGCTCAACCTGCTCCAACCGACCGCCATCGACGTGCTGGGATTCGCCGTTCCGACGTTTCCGGTTGCGGCGATGGTCGCCCTTCCGCTGGGCGCGATGCTCGGCGACATGGCCGCTTCCTTCATCAAACGTCGAACGGGGCGGAATCGTGGCGCACCGCTACCGGGCGTCGACCAGCTCGATTTCGCCGTGATGGCGCTTCTCCTCACTGCTATCGTCGCCTTCGAGTGGGCCGTGATGGTCTTTACCCTCGCACTCCTTCTCGTTATTCTGATCGTCACACCGATCCTCCACGTCGTCACGAACGTGCTTGCCTATCTCTTCGGGTTCAAGCACGAGCCGTGGTAGAGCAATGCATCCTAAGTGACGTCACGAATAGGTGAGACTGAATAGGATCGAACTCGTAGAACGGGTATGAGCGTTCGTGAGACACTGAAACGTGAACGGGCGTTCGAGGAGTTCGCCCGGATCGTAATGGACGCTCTCGATGAGGAGATCAACGAAATCATTCTCTACGGAAGTACAGCGCGAAAAGCGGCGGTCGAACGATCGGACGTTGACGTGATGGTTGTCCTCGATGGGAAGGCAACTAGCGAGCAGCGAGACACGATCATCGCGGCCGCATTCGACGTGTGTCTCGAATACGAAGTCGATATAATCCCAAACATTCAGTCGAAAGACCGGCTCGATGCTCGTCGAGATCATCCGTTCATACGGACAGTTCTCGCTGAGGGCCGAGTTTATGGATGAATACGTCGCCGAAGAGCTGCAAGCGGCCCGTGAAGCTGCCTCTGATGCCGAGAAAATGCACGAAAGTGGAGTGACGGATAACGCCATCGTCAATCGACTCTACTACGCATGTTTTCACGCCGCGCAGGCAGCGCTTGCGTCAAAGGATGTTTCGGTCACGTCGCATCGGGGACTGGTATCGATGTTCGGTAAGGAACTCGTGAAAACCGGAGAAGCGAGTCCCGAGCAGGGGCGCTTTCTGAACACGATGCAGATGTATCGACTGACGGCGGACTACGAGCATAAACCGATTGACGCGGAGATAACTGACTTATTAAGTCAAACCAGGAGGTTCGTTGGAGAGATGGAACGGCTCTGTCGTAGCTGAGATTAGCTGTCTCCGATGGCGTTGATCGCGCTGTTCAACTCGAAGAGTTCCCTAGTGACATCGCTGTCCGTTATCCGGTAGCGCTGGGGATACGTATCCGGAATCTCCTCGATGAGTTCGAGTTCGAGCAGCACGTCGAGGTGTTTGCTGACTGTCTGGCGAACTAACCCGGAGTGGTTCGCAAACTCCTGAATCGTGAACTCGCGGGTGGTCGGCCAGTCCAGCAGCGCATCGATTAGCAGGGGAATACTCTCGTGCTGTGTGAGATACAGCAATCCGCTCGGATTGTTCAATCTGGCTTGTTTGGTTTCG
>JADFQH010000245.1 GCA_022561895.1 Methanobacteriota archaeon
CTCGATCAACTCCATCGACGGCATCCGCTCGACGATCGTTACTTCGAGCAGCCCGTCTTCCATGTTCGCCGGTCCGCCCCGGTTCGCGAATCGGCGGCTGTTCCCGACGAGCACGCAGAGCGCCTCGCCGGTCCAACGCGTCTCCTCGCCGTCCGAGAGTGCGTCCACCTCCAGCCGGATGGTCTCGAAGCGGTCCACTTCTCGAAACGCGGTGATGACGAACGCCGCCGTCCCGAACCGCTCTTTCAGTTCGTCGCCGGTCGCCTCGCTTACGTCCGCGGTCACGCCAGCGATACAGGACACCGCGAACGGCTCGTCCCCGGCTACGCCGATATCGATTCGCCGTATTTCGCCGGCTCTGAGCGCCTCGAACCCCCCTTCGATGGTCTCGATGCCGACGTTCGACGCGAAGATGTTCGCCGTTCCCGTCGGAATGACCCCCATCGTCACGCGATCGAAGGCATCACGTTCGTAGATTCCTCGCATCACCTCGTGGACGGTTCCGTCGCCCCCGCACGCCGCGATCGCGTCGACACCGTCGTCGACGGCGTTCTTCGCGAGCGCGACCCCGTCGCCTTCACCCGCCGTCTCGGCCACGGTGTATCCCCGTTCGTCGGCCAGCCATCGCACGAGGTCGGCGTGATCGCCGGTCCCGCTCGTCGGGTTGAGAACGACGCGACACTCGCTCGCTTCGCCCGCGGGTCCGGCGGTCGTCCGCGGTTTCTCGTCCGATCCCATACTCGCGCTACGACCGGCGGGCGCAAAGCCCTTTGTCGTCGTCGGATCGCGTCGAACTGAGCACGAACCATCCTCCCCCTTTCGAGGACCACCGCCGCTCCTTTGCGTTTCACTCCGCCAGCCCCGCCTCGCAGAGCGCCTGATAGGTCACCCGGATCGTCGGTGGCGTCACGTCGGCGACACCGGCAGCCCGTTTCTGCGTGACGCCAGCCTCGGACTCCTTTGCGGCGGCGTACAGACAGGCCGCCGCGACTCCTGCCGGGTTGTGCCCACCGATCAAGGCTTTCTTCACGGCCAATTCGAGTAGTTCGGTAGCTCGTCTTCGTACGCTCATCGGCAGATCCAGCGCGCTCGAAAACCTGGGGAGATAATCCTCGGGAGCGGTCGGTCCAATCGGCAGGTCGAGTTCCCGCACGAGAGCCTTGTACGCCCGTTTCAGCTCCGCTCGGGTGGCACGCGAGACCGACAGGATCTCGGCGCGCGTCCGGGTCATCCCGAGCACGCGACAGGCGGTGTAGACGGTGGCGGCGGTAAATCCCTCCAGGGAGCGCCCGCGAACGATATCCTCGTTCTGTGCCGTTCGAAACAGCGAACAGGCCTGTTTCTCGACCGATTCAGGCAGGGATAATGCGGAAACGATCCGCCGGATCTGCATGAATACGTCGCGCTGGTTGGTTTCGGCTTTCGTTCGACACTGCATCCGTCTGTGCTGTGTCCGAAGTCGTGCGTAGAGCCTGCGCTTTCGTCCCGTCACTCTGTTTAGCTTTCCGTAGCCGATCTCGGTCGAGAGTCCGTAATCGTGGCGCGACCGGGAAAGCGGCGCGCCGGTTCGACGCCGATCCGTCTCGTTGTCCTCGAACGAACGCCACTCCGGACCGGGATCGATTCGATCCTCGGTGACAATGAGTCCGCAGTCCGCACAGACCGTCTCTATGTTCTCTGTCATGAGCGAACCGCTGCATTCAGGGCAGATGGTAGGGGCTTTGATTGCCATCCTCTTGTAATATAACTAACTAATATTTAAAACTATACTTTATTGATAGTTTTAAACTAGGATATCGTTCTCTTTGCTACCAGCGGATCATCGACAAGGTTCAGCGATTAGCCGAGACTCTTTCTGCGATATAACCAGATTACATCTGGCTGTTCGCAGAAATTCTTTCGGCAATATCATCGGACTACGTCCGATGGTTAGCCGAGATTCTCTCGGCAATATGGCCGGACTACGTCCGGCTGTTTGCCGAAATTCTTTCGGCAATATCGTCCAGTTCGTCGTCGTCGAGGTTTGGCGGCGAGCCGGCAATCGCGTGGATCGGGTTGCCTCCATCGCCGTCGAATCGTGGGATGATGTGGCCATGGACGTGAGGGACTTCCTGTCCGGCGGCCTCGCCGTTGTTGAACGCGACGTTCGAAGCCGGGGCGTCGACCGCCTCCTCGACCGCGGGGATCACCTTCTGGAGTGTTGCGTAGAGGTCGGTAGCGAGGTCGTCGGGAACGTCGTTCAGGCGCTCGTACTCGTCTTTCGGAATGACTAATGTATGGCCGGGTGCGAGTGGGTTCGCATCGAGAAACGCCATCGTCGTTTCGTCCTCGTAGACGACGCGCGCCGGAATCTCGCCCTCGACGATCTGGCTGAAGATGGTTGCCATGCCTCAGTGTGTGCGGGCTTGCAGTAAGAAAGTTACCCGCATCCACATACTGCGTCGAGTTCCTTTTCGAGCGCCGCGCGATACTCCTCGGGTTCGTAACCCAACCGTGCGATCCAGATGTTCTGATACGAGGGATGGAGGACCGGTAGGAGAGTTGTCGAAAGCGCCTCGCAGTCGATTGGTTCGAGGACGTGGTCGGTAAACCCGTCGAGAGTTCGGTCGTCGAGTGCGAGCAGTGTTTCGGTGGCGTGTTTTCCGGTTGGAACAATCACATCGGGTTCGACCTGCTCGATCTCGGTAATCAGGTGGGTTCGGCAGGTTTCGAGTTCCTCGTCCGTGGGTTCTCGATTCGAACCCTCGTTGTCCGGTGGGAAGCATTTGACTGCGTTCGTATGATAGGCGTCGGGATACCCCACCGACTCCATCAGGTCTCGAATCACCCTTCCAGAATGGCGGGCGGTGTAGGCCATCCCGGTCCAGTTACCGCCTTTCCACTGCTCTGCTTCGGGCGTCCCCGCACCGGGAGCCTCGCCGATGATGAACACGTCCGCATCGAGGGGACCGGTCCCCCACGAGATGCACTCGCGGGTTTCTGCGAGATGGGGACAGCGGGTGCAGTTGGGTTCGAGGACGTTCCGGGTTTCGGGGTACTGGGGCACAGGAGAAGAGAGGCTTTGAAGCGATTTAGATGATCTGATTTGTCGAGAGGTAGCTCCAGTATTGTACCGGGGTTACACGGTGTGTTGAGGATCGACCTACCGTTGACGGGCACGTTCGATGGCCGCGTAGACGCCCTCGGGATCGTCGATCGTCGCCCGGTCACACCGCAGGTCGAACCAACCGTGGCGTGAGACGACGAGTTCGTCGTCCGTGAGCCGGACTTCGGAGACGGACGCCCACGGGATGATCCGTCCGACACAATCGCTTTGGGACTGCGCCCGAGTCGTGGTGTATGGTTTTTCTAGTGCAGCTGGGCAGTGAGGCGTTTCGAACGGTGATCGACTGGCTCCAACTGCCGGGCGTGAACGCTCTCACGGCCCTCGCGGTGGTCCTCTTGGGCTGGTATCTCTCCGGACTCCTCGCTTCGGCGCTCCGGGGGAACGTGACCCGTCGATTCAGGCGTCGAAGCGTTGCAAACCTCGCCCTTCGAGGGATTCGAGTCGGCGTCGTCCTCGGTGTGTTGTTCGTCGCGTTGCCCATCCTCGGGTTCGGTGTGGGGAACCTGCTTCTCTCGGCGACGGTGATCTCGGCGGCCGTCGGGATCGTCCTCGCGCCGTTGGCCCAGAACGGTATCAGGGGGTTGCTCATCCTCGTCAACCGGCCGTACGAGATCGGCGATATGATCGAGATCGTCGATCAGGAACAGCGGGGCTACGTCGACGACATTACACTTAGGTATACGCGGATCGTCACGCTCGATAACACCTTCCTGCTCATCGCGAACGAGACCATCAGCGGGCGGGACATCATCAACCTCTCGGGCGAGGACGAACGCACGCGCGTCTCGCTCGAATTCACCGTCACCTACGAAGGCGATCTGGACGCGGCGCGCCAGTTGGCCGAACGAGCGGTTTCGGAGATACGATTCACGAACCGAAATCCGCGAGCGAGGCCTGCACGCCCGCGACCATCTCCGAGGAGCGTCGGAGATCGTTCGTCGAGACCGGGAGATGCGGAGTGATCTCGGAGACAGCGCCGTGAAACGTTTCCGCGGTGCCGTACTCCCCCTCAAAAGCGTCACGGACGCTCTCTCGGATCTGCCAGACCCCGACGGGGGCCCAGTACTCGTCGGAGACGTGTCTCAGGACCAGGACCTTCGCCTGCCGGCCGCGCTCTGCTAAATGTTCGAGGGCGGCGAGTCGGGTGGCGTAGTAGGCGCCGGCCGTGCCGCCGTCCACATATTGGGTTCGGCCCTCGTAGCCCTCGTGGTCGCTCGCGATCCACACCTCGGTGTCGACCGGGTTCCAGACGCTACCGGGCGCTTTCATCTCGACGAGTTCGAACTCCCAGTTTCCGGGAACGAGGATCGCCCAGTAGCGATTGCCCATGTACTCGCTCGAAAAGACCTGCGTCTCATCGACGCTCGGGTTCGAGCGGATCGACCCCCTGAGAAACTTCCCGACGGTATCGTCGACGGCCGTGATCGACCAGCGGGTGGGAACCAGCCGGCGGGTTTCTGCCTCGCCGAGCGCGCCCGCCGAAAGGATGCGGTTGATCTCGTAGACGTCGAACCCCCGCCGGTAGAGGTAGGTCATCGCGCCTTCCGCGCGCCAGTCGTCGTCCTCCAAGGTTTTCTCGACGGCGCGAGGAACATGTGGGTTTTCGGTCAGCGCCGCGGATTTCGCGCCCGTTCGAGGGCCGCGC
>JADFQH010000246.1 GCA_022561895.1 Methanobacteriota archaeon
GTGGTCAGGGTGCTGCCGCTGTACCACTCGACGGAACGGCCACTGCCTCGCCGGTCTCGGTCAGCGGGACTCGGGATTCTACACAAGCACGGTTTTGTGAATCGTTCGAAGCGGGACACAGCTCTCACGATCGATCCGCGAGGGTGGCCCGATTGCTGGGGATCTCGCGGCCGCCGATGCCGAGGTGCTTTCGTCTTCGACCGGCCTCTCGGAAAAGCGCATTCAGGGCTGGATCGATCGGGCAGAAACTCGATAGCGGTTCGGGCGACCGCTAATCGAGGACGAACGTCGGCTCGGAAACCGCCTCGGACTTACAGGACGGGCATCTCGATGGAATGTTGAGGGGATCGTCGAACCCGTTGAAGCCACACTCCCGACAGTCCGGTGGAGCGACCAGCAGCTGTTCGTCGGTTTTTTTAACGGATTGAGAGACGTGTTCGACGTGTGAGAGGGCGCTACCGGTCGTGATCGCGAACTCGGCTGCGAGTGCGCTCGGGGTTGCTGGCTCCGCTCGGAGGCGTTCGGCGATGCGCTCGCGGGTGGTGGCGGTCGACTCGCGCATACCCGAGAGAGGACGTGCGAGCACAAAACGGTTATCGCGGTTCGTTTCCCCGCGCTGTCACGGGAAAGCGACTTACCCCCGGACGATGAGTAAGCGAACATGGACGCCATCGTGTTGGCTGGCGGGTATGCGACTCGGCTGTGGCCGATCACCAAACACAGACCGAAGATGCTGCTTCCCATCGGCGAGGAGACGGTGATCGATCACCTCTTTGCCGAACTCGAAGCCGACGAGCGAGTCGAAACGGTCTACGTCAGCACCAACGAACGGTTCGCAGAAACCTTCGAGGAGCATATCGCGGCGAGTCGATTCGAGAAGCCACGCGTTTCCGTCGAGGAGACCGAAGAAGAGAACGAGAAGTTCGGCGTCGTCGGCGCGCTCGCCCAGCTCGTCGAGCGAGAGAATGTTCAGGACGATACGCTCGTCATCGCGGGGGACAACCTGATCAGCTTCGACGTGAGCGAGTTCATCGACTTTTTCGAGGGGAGGGAAGCGCCGGTGCTCGCCGCCTACGATGTCGGGAGCTACGACCGGGCGAGCCAGTACGGGATCGTCGATGTAGACGGTGAACGGGTGATGGAGTTCGAGGAGAAGCCCGACGAACCGGCGAGCACGCTCGCCTCGATCGCCTGCTACGGCTTTCCGGCCGAAGCACTCGGGCGGTTGGACGAGTACCTCGCGGACGACAACAACCCCGACGAGCCGGGCTGGTTCATCCAGTGGCTCGTCGGGCGCGGGGAGGTGTACGCCTTCACGTTCGACGAGGCGTGGTACGACATCGGAACTCCGGAGAGCTATCTCGATGCCGTCGCGTGGCATCTCGATGGCGACAGCTACATCCACCCGGATGCGACCATCGAGAACTCAGAAATCGGCCGGAACGTTCACGTCATGGCCGGTGCGCGTCTCGAAAACGTCACCGCCGATCAGTCGGTGATCTTTCCCGATGTGACCCTCACGGACTGCGAACTCAGGGGGGCGATCATCGACGAGGACACGCACGTCGAAGGGATCAACCTCGCCGGTGCGCTCATCGGCGCACACACGAAGATCAACGGCGAGGAGTGATCCATCGGTCGTCTTTCTAATCTCGTTATATAGATCTAAGAAACCGTATATTTCACATTGGAACAACAGTTTTGAGGGTTGCCCGTAAGCATGTCGTATGAAGAAACGTCGTTGATGTGATATCGAAACTGATCGAGCGAAGTGACTAGTATGAGGAATCGAGACGAAACGGAACTAACCGAGACGACATGACAACAATCAAGTATGGAACGGCTACGCCGGATGGGTTCGACGGCGAGGCAGCCGTCAGCATCAGCAGGCAGACCCACGAAGAGTGTGTGAGAACGGTGGCGATCGATTACGCGACGGTGCGAGACGAGGAGTTCGTCGTTGGCGTGTACGACGCGGCGATGGAACTCGTCGGAGCGAGCGACGTTCTCGGCGACGAGCGCTTCGAGGGGGAGATCGGTCTTGACGAGCGGCTCACCGAAACCCAGACGGTCACGGTGATGCTTCACCATGTCGAGGATGGACTAGGCGGACCGATTCGGATCAACGACATCGTTGTACTGGACAACGCGACCGTCCAACTGCGTGGACGAGAGATCGAGGTGCGCCAATGAGTGACGGCCGCCGGTACGGACGACGGGACGTACTCAAAATCGGTGGTGGTGCGCTCATCGCACCGGCGGGCTACACCGTCCGTTCGAGTGCGGGCGAGAACGGTGCGCCGAGCGAGCGATCCGCCGAGAACAGCCTCGTGTTCGCCGAATACAACATCGAACTCCTGACTACCGAAAAAGCACAGGCTGAAAACGACGAGCAGCTACGGGCCGCAGCCGAGGTCGTTCAGACAGTACCGGAGCCGGACGTACTGCTCGTCTGTGAACTCGACAACAACTTCCAGCAGGGTAAGAATACCCGAATCCACAATGGGGAGGCGTTTCTCGATAATTATCTACGAGAGCCACAGCGAGACGATCTATCGGGTGTCGATTTCGAGTACTTCTACGCTCCGGAGAGCAACACGGGGGTGCCAAGCGGGATGGATTACTACAAAAGCGGGGAGGTCACCCTCGAACCGGGCACTGATGCGTACGCAAACGACTGCTATGGCTACGGGGAGTACCCCGGCCAGTACGCAATGGGGATCTACAGCAAGTATCCAATCGATCCCGAAGGCATCAGGACCTTTCGGAAATTCCGCTGGAAGAACGTACCGAACGATAAGATGCCCCTGAGTCGGGAGTTCGATATCTATCTCACTGGAGCCGAACGAAAGCGATTTCGGCTTTCCTCGAAGACACACGCTGACGTTCCGATCCGGATTGGCGATCGGACTGTTCATGCTGTCATTGCCCACCCAACCCCACCGGTCTTCGACGGGCCGGAAAACCTGAACGGACGGCGCTGTCACGACGAGAACAAACTGATCGGCGATCTCATCCGAGGCGAGGAGTACCTGTACGACGACGACGGAGCGCGGGGTGGACTTCCAACGGACGAGGCGTTCGTTCTCATGGGCGATATGAACGCCGAACCCGGCGAGGAGGAAAACTTCGACGCGGCGACAACCCACCTACTCGAAAACCCTCGCATCAACGCAGAGAACATGCCGACGAGCGAGGGCGGGAGAGAAGAAGGCAACGAGTTCATCACCAGCGATTTCGGCAAGCAGGTCGATTACGTCCTTCCTTCGATGGAGTTCGATGTCCTCGATTCGGCGGTTGTCTGGCCGAGCGAGGGAACCGACCGACCGGCGTTCTTAGAGACGGTGTTGCAAGGTTCTGATCACTTCATGATCTGGTCCGAACTCACGCTGTCGTAGGTTCGGGGGACGAAATCACTCGCCGAGCCACGAGTCGGTGATTTTCAATCTTCCCCGAGTCCCGTCCCACTCGGTCTCGTACTCGATTCCGATCCGCCGATCCATATGTGGTCCATCGGTAACGAGGGTCTCGAACTCGCCGCCCTCTCCCAGAACGTGAACGCCGTAGCGCTCGTTGAGCGCGATCAGTTCGTCGAGTGTCTTGCGGTCAAGCGTCCGTCCGAGCCACGATTCGTCGAGACCGGCGGCGGCGACCTGCACGATACGGATCTCGAAGCCCGCCTCGATCATCGCGTCGGCGAGCGAGCGGGGATCGCGCCCCCAGAGCGGGGAGTATGTTTTCACACCCAATCGCGCTGCCATCGCCTCTATTCGGCTCGTCTGAAACTCGCTTTCGACCGCACCCGCGACGATCCCATCGACGCCGATCTCGTCGTCGAGATCCAAGAGAGCGCGTTCGAGCACCGCGAGCTCCGCATCACCCTGTGCGCCCGAATCCGTGACGTTCGTCGTTTCGACCCCGGATTCGACTTCAACGAGTTCGATTCCGATGCTCTCTGCTGCAAGCCGGGCGAGATCCGTCGCAGGAACGTGGTACATATACGAATCCTCCGGGGGGTGGACGGTGAGGAGTCGTGAGATCGGCAGGCGGGCTTCGAGGGCACGGTAGAGCGCCCACGAGGAGTCCTTCCCGCCCGAAAAAAGCGCGATCCACCCGCGTTCGTCGGTCATCGACGGATCTAACGGCCCGTGCGTGAAAAGCCGCGTGATCGGATCGGCCATCAGTCCGCAAAGCGGTTGTAGAGCCAGCCGAAGACGACACAGGCGAGGTATCCATCGACGAACCCAACGAGGGACCCACTGAGGAGGTCGCCGGGCGTCCGGTCGTAGCCCGGATAGATATCCTCGAGTAGGAGCCGCCACCGCTCAGCGTAGTCGGTTCGGGCGGTGAGTTCGAGGAACGCGACGCCAAGTCCCCAGACCGTCCCGCCAGCGAGGCCGAGCGCGTGTACGTCGATTCGACCCGATCGGTCGGTATCGTCGGCCATGTCTACCGGATGGCCCGCGAGCGATTTGTCGGCGGGGTCTGCGACGGCAAGTGCTTGAAAGAAGCGAGCGACGCGTCAGTCGCTCGGCTCTAGTTCTTGAGGGGTGCCGCCGAAGTGGGTGGCGGTTCGCACTCCGACGAGGCTCACGACGACCCCGAGGATCACGAAGACGGCGAGGCGTTGGAGCGGCGTGAGCGCGAACCCCTCGACGGAGACGACGCCAACGTCGAGCGGTGGGACCGAGGTGTGTGCCATCGCCTCGCTTC
>JADFQH010000247.1 GCA_022561895.1 Methanobacteriota archaeon
TGAGAGCCAACACCTGCAAGACGTTCATGCCTACGAGCAGTAGCTCCGTGATACTACTTAACAACTGTGATGGAATAGACGATACGTCGCTGGGAATACAACGAAGGTTTTTGCGACTGCATGCCCGTACCCCGTTTATGGGTACCACGGAACAGCACGAACTGTTAATCGACGGCGAGTTTCGACCATCAGAGTCGGGCGACACCTTCAGAACGCTCGATCCGGCCACCGAGGAGCCGATCGGGACGGTCGCCGCGGCGAAGGAGGCGGATATCGATCGAACAGTAGAAAGCGCCTCGGCAGCGTTTTTCGACTGGAAGAAGACATCACCCGAAGAGCGCGGCCGGCTGCTATACGCGCTCGCTGACGCGATCCGCGAGGAGAAAGAGCGACTCGCGGAACTCGAAACTCGGGACTGTGGAAAGCCGATTTCGCAGGCCGAGGCCGACGTCGAGGGCTGTGCCCGCTACTTCGAGTATTATGCAGGTATCGCGGACAAGATCCACGGCGATTCGATCCCGCTCGACTACGACCACGTCGATTACACGATCAAGGAACCGCTCGGAATCACCGCCCAGATCATCCCGTGGAACTTCCCGATCAACCTCGTCGGCCGGACTGTCGCGCCGGCGCTCGCCGCCGGCAACGTCGCGGTGGCGAAACCCGCCGAACAGACGCCACTTTCGGCACTCGAAGTGGGCGAACTCGCCCTCAACGTGGGCTTTCCGCCGGGCGTGTTGAACGTCGTCCCTGGGTTCGGCGCGGAGGCGGGGGCCGCCCTCGCCGGCCACCCCGACGTAAACGGCGTGAGCTTTACTGGTTCAGTTGTAACCGGCCGCACCGTCGCCAAACTGGCGATGGACAACACCACTCCCGTCCACCTCGAACTCGGCGGGAAGAGCCCGAACGTTGTCTTTCCGGACGCCGACTTCGAGACGGCTGTCGAAAACGCGATCACGGCGATTTTTACTACTAACGCCGGGCAGGTGTGTTCGGCCGGCTCGAGACTGCTCGTTCACGAAGATATCCACGACGAGTTCATCGACGAACTCGCCACCCGCGTGGCGGAGCTATCGGTCGGTCCCGGTATGGACGCTCCCGATGTCGGACCGTTGGTTTCGAGCGACCAGCACGAGAAGGTCAGAAAATTTATCGACATCGGACGCGAGGAGGTCGGCGAGCCGGTCGTCGGCGGCGAGATCCCCGATCGAGAGGGCTACTTCGTCAGGCCGACTGTCTTCGACGGCGTGGACAATCAAAGCCGCATCGCCCAGGAGGAGATCTTCGGACCCGTCCTGAGCGTGATCACCTTCAGCGATGAGAATGAGGCGATCGAACTGGCGAACGACGTCGAGTACGGCTTGGTCGCCGGGATCTTCACCGAGGACCTCGGGCGCGCCCACCGATTCGCCCGCGAGGTCGAGGCGGGCCAGATCTACATCAACGAGTGGTTCGCGGGCGGCGTCGAAACGCCCTTCGGTGGGTTCAAGGACAGCGGGTTCGGCCGGGAGAAGGGTCTCGAAGCGATCGAGAGCTACACACAGGTAAAAAATGTCTGTGCGAACATCGGGGCCGATCGCTGATGGCGACTGAAAAACGGGTCGCCTCGCTTGCGATCTCCGACGAGGCGCGATCGGTCCTGCGCGCGATCGCGGACGACCGGGATGGGTCGGTGGCGGTCGTGTTGAACGACGGCTGCTGTGACGGGATGGGACCCGTGGCCATCGATGAGGCGATGGTCGGGTCGCGCGACGTGCGGCTGGGATCGGCCGACGGGATCGATGTCTACGTTCCTGAATCGCGTGCGGCCTCCCGCGAGGGGTACGCGATCGCCATCGATATCGACGAGCGTGAGGGCGTCGGCTCGTTCTCGCTTGAGGTTCCCCGTGGATATCGCCTGACTGCGGACGAGCAACGAGTCGGATAGGGTACGGAAGTCGATTACTGGTCCGGGCACAACGTGGCTCGCGTAACGGTTCGATCCGCAGATCTCGCGAGTGCCTCTTCGACGTCGGTCAGTGCGAACTCGGCGTCGATGAGCCGGTCGTAGGGGTAGTCTTCGGCGTTCTCGGCGAGGAAAGACAGCGCCTTATGGAGATACCACGGGTCGTAGCGAACGACCGAGGTAATGTCGATCGATTTTCGCGTGAGCGCGCCGGGATCGAACGCGGTCGTGTGCCCCGGATTGACGTTGCCCATTTCGAGGTACCGGCCCCCGTCGCGAAGGAGGCTGATCCCTTCGGCAAAGGCGTCGGGAATCCCCGCAACCTCGACACCGACGTCGGCCCCGATGCCGTCGGTCAACTCTCTGACTCGTTCGGCCCGCTCGTCGACAGTTTCGTGCTCGCGGAAATCGACGACGTGATCGACGCCGAACTCGCGCGCCCGGCCGATGCGCTCGTCGACGCCTTCGACGACGATCGTCTCCGCGCCGCGTTCGTTCGCCACGGCGATGGCATTCAATCCGAGTCCGCCGGCACCCTGCACGACGACCGTATCGCCGTACTCGATTCCCGTCTCGTCGAGTCCGAACATGACCTGTGAGAGCGCACAGTTGGCGGCGGCCGCGATCGCCGGGTCGAGTCCCTCGGGGACTTTGTAGAAGTACTGGTTCGGGTGGACGTAGTAGTGAGTGGCGAAGGTTCCATGAAAGTGTGGCGCTTCTTCGGGCGATTTCGACCAGTGTTCGTAGGCGTTCTGACAGAGGTGGAACTCGCCGGCGAGACAGGACGAACACCGCTGGCAGGTGATGTAGTAGACCGGCGCGATGAGGTCGCCCCCCGCGATTGGTTCGCCGGCGTAATCGGTCTCGACGCCCTCGCCGAGTTCGCTCACCCGACACAGCACTTCGTGACCGAGCGCGCCGTTTCTGACCTCGGGGTGGTGCCCGCGCCAGATGTGTAGCTCCGACCCGCAGACGTTCGCCCGCTCGACTTCGGTTACGAGCGCCCCCGCTTTGGGCGACGGGACCTCGTACTCGCGGATCTCGACCGATTCCGGTTCCGTGAGATAGACCAGCTTCCCGGTACGTGCTGACATACCGTTCGTGACTGATCCCGTCTGTATAAATGTTCCCAATAGGACTACGGGCGCTCGCGGTCGTTCTCCGGAATCCGGGCTTCAGCCGAGAGCTGGTGGGCGTGGGTGCCTTCGAGTTCGCAGATCCGGGCGGCCCACGGGGCGACGTTCGCCGCCCCTTCCGCGGTCGCCTCCTGGTGAGTGAGCACCTTCAGATAGGTGCCGACCCAAATCCCGCCGCTGTAGCGTGCGACCTCCTGCGTGGGGAGGCTGTGGTTGGTTCCTACGGTTTTGTCGCCGAACACCACCGGCGAATGTTCGCCGATGAAGAGCGAACCGTAATTATAGAGATCCTTCACGAGATCGTGTGGCTCGTCGGTCATCACCTGGAGATGCTCCATCGCATAGTCGTTGGCAGTCGAAACAGCCTCGCCGAGATCGGGAACGACGATCACCTCACCGTTTTCCTCCCAGCACTCGCGTGCAGTCTCCTCGGTTCGCAGATTGGGTAGCTGGACGGAAAGCGCATCCATGCTCTCGCGGGCGACTGATTCGTCCGTTGTGACGAGCACTGGCCGGGAGTTCGGATCGTGTTCGGCCTGTGCGAGCAGGTCCGTCGCAACGAGGTCGGGGTCGGCGGTCGAGTCCGCAAGAATGAGAACTTCAGTTGGTCCGGCGAGGAAGTCAATCCCGACGTGGCCGAACACCTGGCGCTTCGCTTCGGTCGTAAAGACGTTACCGGGCCCAGTGACCTTCACGACCTCGGGGATGGTCTTCGTGCCGTAGGCCATCGCGCCGATCGCCTGTGCCCCGCCGACACAATAGATCTCGTCGGCCCCGGCCTCATCCATGGCGTACAGCTGTGCGGGCTGGATCGTCCCATCCTCCTGGGGTGGGGCGCATGTGATGACTCGTTCGACGCCGGCAACGACCGCGGGGACGATCGACATCGCCGGTGCGGCGACGAGTGGATGGCGACCGCCGGGAACGTACGTGCCCGCCGACTCGACGGGGACGATTCGCTGGCCGAGGCGGACACCGGGACTGAACTCCGCTTCGAACCCCTCGATATGGTCGCGCTGTTTTTCGTGAAACGCCTGAACATTGCTGATCGTGTGATCGATCGCCTCGCGCTTCTCATCCGAGAGATTCGCTCGCGCGCTGTCAATCTCGTCGTCACCCACCCGGAGTTCTTCGCGTTCGACCCCGTCGAATTCCCGAGTGAACTCGCGCAGGGCCTCGTTGCCGCGATCGCGGACGGCTTTGAGGATCTCGTGAACGGATTCGGTTACTTCCAGATCAATCGAGAGCGACGTGTCACCGGCACGTTTGAGATACGTTCGCCGTTCGTTCATGAACGCGGGAACGGCCGACGGGCGCATAATCCCTGCGGTGTTTCCCCACGATCCGTCCACCTACCGAGTTTCGCTTCAGGTCACCTCTCGGTAGATTCATAACTATGGTGTGGAAAGGAAACGATTAACCATTCAGAACCACGTCTAGAATGTGGTGTAAAATCAATGGTCAGTGTCGTGACTGACAGTCGAATCGAGGAGGGAAAACGGGATGGATAACTACCGTTCAAGTGATCACGGCTGTTATGAGAAAACCAGCCGACGGGGATTCATGCGGGGCTGTGGCGCGGTCGCAGCGCTGGCGGCCGCCGGGATGGCCCGGCGGCCGGCCTCGT
>JADFQH010000248.1 GCA_022561895.1 Methanobacteriota archaeon
ACACACCGGCAAAGAGGACCACGATAGCGCCAAACACCTGTACGAACAGCAGAAGCGTCAGCCCGCCATCGACCGCACCGATCACGATCGCAAGGACGACGAGCGCGAGGGTATCAGTGAAAAGGATGCCACCAAAGACCGCCGTCACTGCACGGTTTTTCGTGATATCCAGCTGGTTCGCAACGGGATAGGCAAGCAGCGTGTGCGAGGAAAACACCGCCGCAAGGAGTGCAGAAGCCGCCACCGAGAGATCGAGGACGACGACGCCCAGCCCGGTTCCAGCTACAAAGGGGAGAAAGAAGCTCGACAGCCCGAATATCGCGGCGTTTTCGGGCGCTTTCGCGAATCCTCGCAGATCGAGCTCGAGACCGACGGTGAAAAGCAGGTAGACGAGACCGACGTTACCGAGCAGCTCGATCGCGGAACTCAGCGAGAGGATCCCCAATCCGTTGGGACCGACGAGCGCCCCGAAGAGAACGATGCCGACGATCCCCGGCAGGCCCGCCCGTTTGATCATGAGCGGGGCGATTAGAAAGATCCCGAGCGCGAGCGTAAAAACGAGGACCGGTTCCTCGACGGGAAACGCGGAGACGAACTGATCGACGACCATCTACCGAGACCCCCGCTGATAAGGGCTGTTGTCGTCCCTTACCGGTGATCGCCGGTACGGGTCAGCGGCCACCGGTAAACAGTTACAACAGCCCTTATGGCTGCACTGGCGTCGCGAAACGATAAACAGACTCACGGAAACGCTACAGAGACACCGTTTCGCCGGTCCCGCCTCGTGGCGACAGTTCCCCAACAGAAGCCGGTACGGCGACCCGATGACCGGCGGCTCGAACGTTCATGGCCCCATTTTTCGGAGCGATCCCCTTAACAGATTCGACACGAGTTTACCGACTGTGCAAGATGCAGTTCACGCTGCAATCAGGGGCCCATAGGGCACTGTCTCATCGCTCAATCGATCCTACTCCCCAGTCTCGGCGTCAGTATCGAGGTCGAACTCATCAATGATCTCCTCGCGGGAGTGGGTGGCGACAGCGATACCAATAGAACTGTTGCTTTGGACGAATCACACTTGAGCGAAACAGCTCTGCAAAACGTCGCTCGTCACCGGTCTCACAGCGCTCGGACGAACCGTTACTCCGAAAACCCCTCGACCAGCGCGACGCCCGAAGAGGCTCCGATCCGCTCTGCGCCCGCTTCGATCATCGCTTTGGCTTCTTCGTACTCACCGATCCCGCCGCTTGCCTTTACCGGGAGATACTCCGAGAGCAACTCGACGTCTTCGACCGTTGCCCCGCCCTCGCCAAACCCGGTCGAGGTCTTCAGCATGTCGGCGTCGGCCTCGACGGCGAGCTCTGCGGCCTGTCGGATCCGCTCGACAGGAAGATCGCTCGTTTCGATGATGACTTTTACTGGGATGGGAACCGCGGCGACGATCTCCGCAAGCTCCTCGTAGAACAGTTCGGGCTCGTCTCCCAACAGTCGCCCTCGATTACAGACGACATCGAGCTCGTCCGCACCTGTTTTCCACGCCTCGACACCCTCCGCTCGCTTGGTTTCGGGCGAGTGCTGGCCGTGTGGGAAGCTGACGACGGTCACGAGCGTGACATCCTCGTACTTGCTTGCCTCTTCGATGTAACACGGCGGAAGACAGGCGTTCATCCCGTACTCCCTTGCCTGCTCGACGACGTGGAGCGCCTCGGCGCGGGTCGTCTCCGGCCCGAGGACAGTGTGGTCTACCGTTCCGGCGAACGTCGCTTTGTCCATATCCCGAAGAACACACTCGGGAACTATAGTAACCGTTGAAACTCATAGGGATTATCGTCGCCAGCCGGATCGTTTCGTGCACTCGCACGATCCACGTCGGTCGGTGAGTGAACAGGAGATCGATGAGTCTCTACGATAATCCCTATCAGTACACACTTGCGTGCGGAACTAATACGGACGATTTCAACGGCTCCGATGCCGACACCACCGATCGAGTGCGGTGGACGGTCGTCCGGGGTCTCGATTCGTTGACTTTGATTCCGTTGGTTACCGGTCTTGAAGCTCCGTACAGACCAGCTCCAAGTCCGGGCGGTCTGTATACCGACAGACCCACGTCGGCCCGAACGAAACCTCGTTTCTGTACGCCGATTGGAACAGGCGACACAGCTCCCTGTTCAACTCCTCTTCAGTGCGGATCTCATAAGATTGCGTCATGGCGTATACTCCGCCTCGAAGACGGATAGTCTACCACCTTGGCGTGCCACCCAGTGGCAGATCGCCGTCAGAGTCGGGACGCACGGCCAGGAGCGATCATCGTCGGACACCTCCGAACAACCGAACCGCTCCGATCCCACGGCGGGGACAGCAACACGCCATCGATCACGTCGTCAGTCCCGATTCAGTGGCGTCGGGATAGGTGAGCGACAGCGATCTAATCGAGTGGCCCGTTTCGAGGTAGTGATCGATCGCCGCTCTTCCGACCGCGGTGTGTGAATCGTACTCCTCGGTGCTAGCATTCCAGTCACACTCCGTACAGTGGTTTTCGTGATACCGCATCACTAGTACGTAGCTGTTTTGTCGGCTTGAATAGTTAGCATGGCATACCACTCACGCCGAATCGGACTCGCTCTCGACCGACGAATCCCTATCCGGTGGGTGATAAGCACCGGCAGACACAAGCTCCACGGATAAATGGGTCGCCGGTCTGGGAGTATAAACGAGACAATGGGCGTCATTATTACAATTACACTTCCCGCATCCGAGTTCGCTATCGGGCGGGTGATCGAAACGGTCGATGGCGTCTATATCGAACTCCAGACCGTCGTCCCGCTCGGCGGACACGTAATGCCGCTGCTTGACGTGTATGACTGCGATCACGACGTGTTCGCCGAGCGCTTACAGGAGCATCCGGCGGTCGAGTCCGTCGTTGCCGTTGAACAGTCCGGTGATGAAGGAGTCTACGCCGTCGAATGGACCGACGATCTCGGTTCGTTCTATCAGGCGTTGAGCGATCAGAACGGGACGATCCTGCGAGCGGTCAAAGAGGGAAAGGACTGGGAGTTCGATCTCCTGTTCCTCTCACACGAGTCGTTGACGGCGTTCCGCGAGCAGATCAATGAGGCAGAGATCTCCCTCGACGTTCGTCGTATCTCGCGTTCGAACAACTCAGTGCCCGATCCGCGGAACGGGCTGTCCGCTGCCCAGCGCGAAGCCCTCGATCTCGCGATCTCGGAGGGCTACTACTCGATTCCACGCGAGACGACGACCAAGGACCTAGGCGACCAGCTCGGGATCTCCGATCAAGCGGTTGTCGAGCGACTTCGGCGTGCGATGCGAACGCTCGGAGAGGAGCATATCGAAGCGAATCGGGGGCACCAACGGGGGTGATCGGGCTCAGCACTCCGGCTGAGTCTCGGTTTTGTCCGCGTTCGAATCCAGCGTCCGGTCGATGAGGTTTGCGTGTCCACGCCGGAGTCGCTCGGAGAGCGCTTGGTGTGAGATATCGAGCTCGTTCGAAAGCTCGCTCAACGAGATTCTTCGAGGGACATCGTAGTACCCAAGCTCCTTTGCTTTGGTAAGGGAGGTGTGTTGTGATTCGGTGAGTCCGTGTTTCGATCCCTCGTTGCCGTCGAGTTCGTAGATCGCATCGACGGTGAGCGAGAGACCGTTTTCCTTACAGAACTCATAGACCGTAGACACCGACTGATGCTCGGGACACATCACCTGTAGCTCCCAGGACTCGCCGTTCGTACTCGCGCTGCTGATCGCGCTCTCCTCTTCGAGCATGAGATCGACGTCGTCGACCCAGTCCATCCGATAGAATCGCTCCTCTCCACAGTCCGCGAGCAAGGAGAAGTCGTCGACCGATGAATCTTCCTCGAGAGCGCGTTCGAACGCATCGAAATCCTCAGCCGTGACCCAAACGAACGGAATGGTCGAGTCCGTCTCTTGGGCGGCGAACCGTTCGATTTCGACGTGAAGTGTGGGCACAGCTTCGAACGTCTGTGCCAGCGCGAACTGTTCGACGGGCACACGAAACTCGACGATAGAGGCCATGGTGTACCAATTATCTTCGAACGAGTTAACCTTTCAGATGTTTCAACGGCCGTAGTATTTTTATGAGAAAAAGGATAGTATCGAGTATAGAACCGTTCTCTCTCCGGTCTGTATCTGACTTTTTTTTTTTCAGTTCAAAAAGCAGTCATACGACTGACCGATTATCGAGCGCTGTGTGAGTAGCGTGGCCGTCGATCGGAGCGGTCGTATCGCAACGCTTTCTATTTTACGGCGTCGTTCTGGGTGTATGGTCCTGCCAGACGGCTTTGGCCTTCCACCGGTTCCCTATCTCCTCTCCTTGCTCGTGGCAACGGCGGCGGTCGTTGCGCTGCTTGTTCGCCAACGACCCGCCGTCAGGGAATCGACCGTCCTCGCGTTCGTTCCGTGGATGATCGCCGGGGCCTCGGCGCACGTACTCGATGCGGTCGGGACCGCCCCCTCAGTGATCGTCCCGCTGCTCGGGACGCCAAGCGTCTACATCAGCACGTTCGTGCTTGCAGGATTGGTCTGGGGACTGACTAACGAGCGGGGTCTCGCGGTCGCGGGCACGCTCGTGGCGCTGCTTTCGGTCGGAGCGGTCCTCGTTGCGGGCGATCGCTACGGCACGATCGCGCTCTTTTGGCCGGTGCTCGCCCTCGTGATTTCGATCGTGCTCAC
>JADFQH010000249.1 GCA_022561895.1 Methanobacteriota archaeon
CGGGTTGAAAAAGTGCAGTCCGAGCACCCGTTCGGGCGTCTCGAGGACCTCCGCGATGTCGCTGATCGGCAGACTCGAGGTGTTCGACGCCAGCAGCGTGTCCTCGTCGGTCAACTCCTCGAGATCGGTGAAGATGTCGTGTTTCAACTCGAGGTTCTCGGGGGCGGCCTCGATCACCAGATCGGCGTCGGAAACGGCCTCGCCGAGATCGGTGGTCGTCTCGATCCGATCGAGGACGGCCGCCGCCGACTCGTCGAGTCGATCTTTCTCCTCGAGTTTCTCGAGGCTCCACTCGATCTGGTCGTAGCCGTCGTCGACGAGTTCGGCTTCGATATCCCGCATCGTGACGTCGTAGCCGGCCATCGCGGTGACTTCGGTGATCCCGTGACCCATGTTTCCTGCGCCCAGAACGGCGACGCGGTCGATGGTTCCGTATGACATACTCGTCGTGTCGGTCGAGAGCGACTTAATTCCTCCGAACGACCATTACCAATGTTAAAGAGAGGTTGGGCGTTCGAACAGATCGTATCTGCAGAGGTGAAATAGGCGAACGACGGTAACACTGGTGTGGATCAGCGGATTTCCTACAGCGGCTCCTCGCCGTCGATGATCCGCTTGGCTCGAGCGGCCAGCGCCGGAACCCGATCCTCCATCTTCGGATACATCGGATCGTCGCTGTTGCCCTCGAGGTAGCGCCGGAAGAACATTTCGCCGAGGCCGGCGAGTTTGTAGACGGCGAGCGCGCGATAGAACCGATCGTTCTCGAAGCTGTAGCCGGTCTGGGACTCCCAACGATCGACCAGTTCGCGGCGACTCGAGTACCCCTCTCGCTCCATAAAGCGCGTCGTCAGCTCCGGAATGGACGGGGCGGGGTCCTTGGAATCGCGCCAGTACGAAAGCATCCACCCCAGGTCCGCACGCGGGTCGCCGAGGGTCGCCATCTCCCAGTCGAAGACGCCGATCAGCTCGGGTGTCTCGCCGGGACCGAACATCACGTTGTCGAGCTTGTAGTCGCCGTGGACGAGGGTGTGAGGATGTGAGTCGGGTCGGTTGTCTTCGAGCCAGTCGCCGACTTCCTTGAGAGTGGGTATTTCGCGTTCCTCTTCCGTGATCTCGGCGGCCCACGTGATCTGTTTGCCCCACAGTCCGACCTGTCGTTCGGTGTAGCCCGCGGGTCGGCCGAACTCATCCAGACCCACTTTCTGTGGGTCGACCGCGTGGATCGCGGCCAGCGTATCGACCAGTTCGTGGCCGATCTCCTCCCGGTAGTCGCTGAATCGCTCCGGCTCGCCCTCCCTGAGAACGTCGCCTTCGACGCGTTCCATTACGTAGAAATCGCTGCCCATCACGTCGTGATCCTCGCAGGCGAGCAGCGTGTCGGGAAGCGGAACAGCAGTGCTCTGTAAGGCGTCCATCACTCGGTATTCTCGGAGCACGTCGTGGGCGGTGTCCGCGGTCTCGCCCGGTGGCGGACGGCGGATCACGAGCTCCCTCTCACCCCACGTCACGAACAGCGTCTCGTTGGAGTGGCCTTCCTGATGGTGAGAAACCGCGTACTCCTCGACAGCACCGAGTTCACCTTCGAGATAGCTGGCGAGCGCCTCCTCATCGACGAGCCGTTCGAAGTACGTCTCGCTCACATCGGTCATGGGGTCAGTATTCCGTCGTCGTATGAATAGCTATGGGGTGGAGTTACCGATCGATACTCGTTCGGGGGAATACTTTTACAGTGTATCCGCAATACCCCGGTATGGAGTACGACGACACGGAACGTGCCCGCGAGTTCGCCACCCGAACACGCGAGTTCATCGCAGACGAAGTGATCCCGATCGAGCGCGAGGTCTTGGGCACTGGTCCCGCCTCCGAAGATCAAATCGAGGAGCTACGCGAGGCCGCCCGCGAGCGCGAGCTGTACGCGCCGCATTTACCCGAGGAGTACGGCGGGCAGGGACTGAGCTACCGCGACATGCTCCCGGTGTTCGAGGCCGCGGGTCGGAGCCTGCTCGGGCCGACGGCCCTCCGGGTGGACGCCCCCGACGAGGGCAACATGCACACCCTTGAGATGTTCGGCACTGAGGACCAACAATCGGAATGGCTCGAACCGCTCGTCGCAGGCGAAGTTCGGTCGGGATTTTCGATGACCGAACCCCTTCAGGGCGGTGGGTCGGACCCGAAGATGTTGAAAACCGAAGCCAAACAGGAGGGTAACGAGTGGGTGATCAACGGGCACAAATGGTGGACTACTCAAGGGAGCGAGGCCGACGTGCTGATCGTGATGGCCCGCACGGATCAGGAGGCCCACCCGTATGCGGGCTGTTCGCTGTTTCTCGTCCCGAGCGATACTGATGGAGTCGAGATCGTTCGGGACATTCCTCACGTCGGCGGCAACGTCACGGGAATGAGTCACGCTGAAATCAGGTATAATGACGTTCGAATCCCCGAGGAAAATCTGCTGGGAGAGCTAAACGAGGGCTTTTCTCACGCCCAGCAGCGTCTCGGACCCGCCCGGCTAACGCACTGCATGCGGTATTCGGGAATGGCCGAGCGCGCCCTCGACGTGGCGAAGGCCTACGTCTCAGAGCGCGAGGCGTTCGACGAGTCCCTCAGTGAGAAACAGACTGTTCGCCACACGATCGCCGAGGCAGAGATCGAACTCCATGCGGCGAGAACGATGGTGCGCCACGCTGCCAGAGAGATTGATTCCGGTGGCGAGGCCCGTATCCCGGTCGCGATGGCGAAGGTGTTCGCTGCAAAAACAGTCCAAGAGGTGATCGACGACTGCCTCCAGCTCTGTGGCGGCAACGGCATCGGCAAGGACCTTCCCATTGCGGATTTCTACGAGAGCGTCCGCCAGTTCCGACTGGTCGATGGGGCTGACGAGGTTCACAAACGGGTGATCGCCCGTGATTCGTTCGAGGAGGTCGACCCCGAAGAGATCGATCCAATCACGCGATATAAGGAGTAGCGCGCCACGTTCCCAACCGCGACTCAGAGTGAACGTTTATTACCAATGGACGAAAACACGACTCTTGAATTACCAATGGTAACAGCAGAACGAATCGGAGGGCGGCGATGAGCGAACGATTCGAGGTGGATGGGCAGGTAGCGATCGTGACAGGCGCGTCCAGCGGGATCGGTCGGGCGATCGCCGAGCGGTTCGCTGCGGGTGGTGCGAGCGTGGTGGTCTGCTCGCGCGAGCAGGAAAACGTCGAGCCAGTTCGTGAGGAGATCGAAGCGGCAGGCGGCGAGGCACTGGCCGTCGAGTGCGATGTCACCGATCGGAAGGCGGTCGAGGCGCTGGTCGAAGCCACCGTCGAGACGTACGATACAGTGGACTGTCTCGTCAACAACGCGGGCGCGAGCTTCATGGCCGGGTTCGACGATATCAGTGAGAACGGCTGGCAAACGATCGTTGACATCAACCTCCATGGAACGTACCACTGCACACAGGCCGCAGGTGAGTATCTCAAAGACGGCGGCGGTACTGTGATCAACCTTTCATCGGTGGCGGGCCAGCGCGGCTCGCCCTACATGAGTCACTACGGCGCGGCCAAAGCAGGAGTGATCAACCTCACGACGACCCTTGCCGCGGAATGGGCGAGCGAGGGTGTCCGGGTGAACTGCATCGCACCGGGCTTTGTCGCCACGCCGGGCGTCGAGTCCCAGATGGGCGTTAGCGCCGAGAACATCGAGAGGAACGAAGTCGACAGACGAATCGGCCTCTCCGAAGAGATCGCCGACATCGCCCAGTTCCTCGCCAGCCCCGCCTCATCCTACGTCGTCGGCGAGACGATCACTGCGGGGGGCGTGCCGCGAGTCGAGGACGTTCCAGAGTTCTGATCTCTTGGGAATCGGTGACAAACCAAAAGCCTCCGTAGCACGAACCGCAGTCGAACGCCAATGACTGATTTCGAGATCATACCCATAGAACGGGGACACATCCGAACTGATATCAACCACATCATCGAGGGCTACTCGATGGGTTCGGCCGAGGAGCCGAACCCCGAGACACAGATGGGCGAGGGACCGGTCTACAACCTCGTGATCGAGGGAGAACGGACGATCCTCTGGGACACCGGCTCGCATCCCGAGGCTGGCGAGGGCTACTGGCCCGAGGAACTCTATTCGGCGTTCGAGCACTACGACGCGCACGAACACCACCTCGAAGACGACTTGGAGGACGCCGGGTACTCGCTCTCAGAGATCGACGCGGTGATCCAGTCCCATCTGCATCTCGACCATGCCGGGGGACTGTACAATTTTGCGGGGACCGATGTTCCGATCTACGTCCACGAGGAGGAGTTGAAGTACGCCTATTATAGTGCCAAAAGCGACGCGGGAAGCTCAGCCTATATTACAGCTGATTTCGATCACGATCTGAACTGGCGGGTGATCCACCGCGAGCGAGAAACTCACGAGGGGATCGAGTTTTGCCATCTGCCAGGCCACACCCCCGGTCTGCTGGGGCTGTCCCTCGAAACCGGTGACGGACAGCTGCTCGTAATCGGCGATCAGGCCTACATGCGCGCGAACTACGACGACGAACTGCCGCTCGGCGCGCACCGGCGGCGTATGGGTGAAGTGATTGACCGGCGCGGTCTTCGCCAGCTTGGCTTCGGCCAGCCGCATCAGCCCATAGGGCGCCGCCGCGAGGGTTCCATAATAGCTGCCAACAGCCACGCATGCGGCCACGGCGAAAGGAGCAA
>JADFQH010000250.1 GCA_022561895.1 Methanobacteriota archaeon
CCCGTGGGATCACGTAGCGCTCGATCCTGATCGTTACCGTCGTCCACGTCTTTCTCTTTTTCGTCCATCAGGGCTTTACCGGCTTCTATCCCACCTATCTCGTGGAGATGAAGGGGCTCTCGCCGAGTCTCGCCGCCGGGCTGTTCGGCCTGTTTTTCGCAAGCGGGGTCGCCGTCCAGCCCGTCGCCGGCGCGGGCGGCGATCGCTTCGGCACGCGCCCGACGCTGTACGTCGTCTGCGGGATCTCGACGCTCGCGCTTGCGACCCTGCCGTTCGTCGAAGGACTCACGAGCATCGTTCTCGTGACGATCGTCGCGAGCTCGCTACTGGGTGTGACACCGCTCACCCAGACGTTCCTCGTCAATGCGATGCCTGATGACATGAAGGGCAGCGGGCTCGGCTTGCTCAGAACGGGCCACATCGCACTCGGGGCGACCGGCCCGCTCGTGGTCGGGATCGTCGCCGACTTCGGCTTCTTCGACGGAGCCTTCCTCGGACTCGCCGTCGTCGCCGCCGCGGGTATCGCGCTCACCGCGCTCGTTCCCGACGATTGACTCTAGCGTATCGGTTAAACCGCTTCGTTACCAACCCCCGACCATGACACTCGAAACGATGCGTCCGAATCCGACGTGGGACGCGGCGGCACACGAAGCCGAACTCGCGCCGTTCGAGCGCCACGCCGAGGAACTGACGGTTCGCGTCTGGGGCGGCGATTGGTGTGGGGACTGTCGCGCGGTCCTGCCGGATCTCGGTGCGGCCGTCGAGGCCACCGGGATCCCCGCAGAACAAATCTTCGAGTACCCCGTCGAGAAGCGAGACGACGGCTCGAAGGAGGGTGAGAAGGTCGAGGAGTACGATATCGAGTACATTCCGACGATCATCATAGAGCGAAAGGGGAAAGAAGTCGCACGATTCGTCGAAAGCGAGCCGATTCCGGCCGTCGCGTTTCTCGCAGAACAGTTGCGCGAGGTCGAAGCCTCAGCCTGAGTTCGACGGATCGAGGTCGTCGGCCCACTCTAACGCTTCCTCGATATCCGTCACCGGCGGCGAGCAGGTGAACGAACGACACGTGTAGATCGTCGGTTCTCCCTCGCGAGCCTCGCGCTCTGCCCAGATCGGCGGGGCCTCGTCGACTCCGAGTTCCGCGAGCCATTCTTGCAATCCTTCTTCGGTCGACGGCCGGCGTGCGATGATCCGTTCCGGTAGGTAGGTTTTTCCAAGTACCTCACGCCACTCCTCGGGAACCTCCTCGGCGGCGATCGTCAGTTCGAGCGAACCAGTTTCAAAACGGTCCGCGACGAGCGCGAGCGTCGCGTGTTCGAGCGGGCTTCCCCGGATCCGGTCGCCGTGTCGGGAAAGCACCGATTCGACAATCCCCTCGAACTCCCCGTTCGTGAAGGGAGCAAGAGAAAGGAGCACGTCGCAGGCGACGCCCAGACTCGACGGCGTGGACTGATCGGCGAGCTCCTGCGGCCGGGCGACGAGCTCCTCGCCCGCCTCGGGTGTGAAGTACAGCGTTTCTCGATTTTCGTCCCAGAACTCGCGTTCGATCGCGCGCGCGAGTTCGAGCGCGAATTTCAACCACTCTACCTCGCCGGTCGCCTGATAGGTGTCGAACGCACCCCGAGAGAGGAAGGCGTAATCTTCGAGGTAACCGTCGATTCTCACCTCTTGATCCTTATATCGCCGCGAAAGCCGTCCCTCCTCCTCGTTCCAGAGGTATTCACGGGCAAAGGAAAGGGCGGCGACGGCGTTTTCCGTGTACTCCTCATCGAGAACCAGCCCTGCCTCCGCGAACGCAGAGATCATCAGGCCGTTCCAGCCTGCCAAGATCTTCTCGTCGCGCCGGGGTCGCGGGCGCTGTTCGCGCGCCTCGAACAGCTTTTCCCGAGCCTCTTCGAGGCGCTCTCGAACGTCGTCTTCGGTGAGATCGTACTCATCAGCCAGCGATTCGAGACTTCGAGAGAGCGTCAACACAGTCTTTCCCTCGAAGTTACCCTTCGAGTCAACGCCGTAGCGATCACAGAACAGCTCCGCGTGCTCGTCAAGCACCTCTCTAACTTCTTCGGGTGTCCAGACGTAGAACACGCCCTCTTCGTGTTCACCCGTTTCAGGATCCTCGCTCTGGGCGTCGAGCGTGCTATAGATCCCTCCGTGAGCTGCGTTGCCGACACCTTCGGAATGGGTCATCTCACGGTCGACCCATTCGAGGGTTTCGTGGACGACCTGTGCATAGCGCTGCTGGCCCGTGGCCTGATAGCCCGCGAGGTAGATCCTCGGGAGTTCGGCGTTGTCGTAGAGCATCTTCTCGAAGTGGGGGACGATCCACTCGCGATCGGTGGCATAGCGATGAAACCCGCCGCCGAGCTGGTCGTACATTCCTCGATCACCCATCGCGTCGAGGGTTTCGGAAACGACTTCGCCATACTGCTCCCTCCCAGTTCTATCATGGGCGCGCAAAAGCACCTCCAGTCGTGCGGTCTGTGGGAACTTCGGACCGTTCTGTCCGAACCCGCCGTGTTGGCGGTCCGCACCCCGCAAGGCGGCGTCCGCGGCCTCTGTGAGAACGCCTTCGGGGCGCTCGCTCGCGTCGGGAACTTCCTCTAACTGGCCGGTGACCGCGTCGGTCCACTGATCCGCCCGATTTTCGATTTCTTCCCTATCTCCCTCCCAGCTCTCAGTGATGTTTTCGAGCAGATCTCCGAAGCCGGGCATTCCCTGGCGCGACTGGGGCGGGAAGTAGGTTCCCACGTAGAACGGGCGGCCGTCGGGCGTGAGCCAGACCGAAAGCGGCCAGCCACCTCTCCGAGTCACGAGTTGGCAGATCGTCTGGTAGATACTGTCCAGATCCGGGCGCTCCTCTCGATCGACCTTGATCGGGACGAAGTTTTCATTGAGCTTCTCGGCGATTTCTTCACTCTGGAAACTCTCGTCTTCCATGACGTGACACCAGTGACACGCCGAGTAGCCCACCGAGAGAAAGATCGGTACGTCGCGTTCTTTCGCCTCGGCGATGGCCGCCTCGTCCCACGGCTGCCAGTTCACCGGGTTGTCGGCGTGCTGTCTGAGATACGGACTCCCCTCCTCGTCGAGCCGGTTCCGGTCGGTGGCGCTCATGGACAGGGATACGACCGCACGACAGGTAAAGTCGTGGTCCGCCACAGGTCTATGTGGATCGAGAGCCTCCAACAGGTATGGCCGACGAGAACGGTGACGGACTCAGGTCAGTCTCGGGACTGCCCGAGGAACTCGGGATCGACGAGGATTTAGCGCGTTCGGAACAGCGCGCGAGCGTCCGCGTCGAGTCCCGGCGCTACGACAAGCCGGTGACGGTCATCGAGGGACTCGATCCAAGTTCAGTAAATCTCGCCGAGCTCGCTTCGGAGCTCAAACGCGCGCTCGCGGTCGGCGGCACCGTCGAGGACGGGCGGATCGAGCTACAGGGAACTCACGCGGATCGTGCCCCTGAACTCCTCCGTGAGCGCGGGTTCGAGGTCGAGTAACGTGTGTACACTCATCTTCGCGTGGCAGGTCTTCGAGGACGCGCCGGTCGTCGTCGCGGCAAACAGGGACGAAGCCCTCGGTCGCCCCTCCCACCCGCCCGGCCGCTACAGCGAGGACCCCCCGATACTCGCGCCGTGGGACGAGAAAGTAGGAGGAACGTGGATCGGCTACAACGCCTCCGGTGTGACGGCTGTGATTACGAACCGCTGGATCGACCGCGAACTCGACGGAGAGCGCTCTCGCGGCCTGCTCGTCAGTGACGCGCTCGAACGCGAATCCGCCGAGGATGCCGCCCGGTTCGTCGAGCAGTCGGTAGAAGGATTCGAGTACGACGGGTTCAATCTCGTCGTGATAGACGAGAATGCGGCGCTCTTGTTGGAGTGGGACGGAAGCTTGCGGGTTCGGAACTTCGATCCCGGCATCCACATCGTCGTCAACGTCGGCGCGGACGGCGAGTTCGAGATTCCCGCTTCTCGATCCGAGTTCGCGGAGCGTCAGGCCGAAAGCGCCCGCAGAGCAATGGTCGATCTCCGGCCTGAGCCCGGCGAGCGCTCGGAAGAATGGCACGACCGGGCGACCGAAGTTCTGAAAAATCACGACTACGGGTTCTGTGTTCACGCGGATGAGTACGGCACGCGCTCGTCGTCGCTGATCCGGATGAGAGAGAACGCGACGGCAACGATCTAATCTGTCCACGGTGTCGCTCCTACGATGTCTACTACAATCGTTTCAACAAGCGCATTGCGAGTCTGGTGATGCTGGTGTTTGGATTCATGTTGCCCTGGCCGTCGCGTCGTTGGATTTGCAAACAGTGTGACTATCAGTGGCGCAGCGTTGGGTCGGAAAAAGAGAGGTAAGGCTATCGAAAGTTCTACAGGCGAGTTCAAAATCCTAAGGGGGGCGCATCGCACAGCGCGCATGGTCGTTTCGGCGATGATGTGCGCGCTTGTCGTCAGGGAATTTTTCTACAAGTTGCTCATTTAGCTCAATTGCTTTAACCTGGTTATTATCTAAATTTGCTTGACGGGCTTCAATCATGAGACGTTCCCCTTCGGAAACGTTTGGCGTCAGGGCCACAGCTTTGTCGAGATGTTCCTGGCGATCCTTTGCTGAGGTATTTGTAATAGAGCGATAAAAATGGGCGAGAGCAAAATCAGGGTCCGCCTCAATGGCTTTTGAGAAAACCTCCCTTGCT
>JADFQH010000251.1:0-1051 GCA_022561895.1 Methanobacteriota archaeon
GGGGAGAGCGCGAGCTCCGCGCGGAGATGCGCACCCTGTTGGGGAGAAACGACGACCTGACGGAGTTCCTCGGGCGCGGTCATTACGACCACTACGTCCCCTCGCTCGTCGATCACCTCTCGGATCGCTCGGAGTTCCTGACGAGCTACACGCAGTACCAGCCCGAGATCACCCAAGGGTTCCTCCAAGTTCTCTTCGAGTACCAGTCGATGCTCGTCGAGCTCACTGGACTCGCGATCGCGAACTGCTCGATGTACGACGCGGCGACGGCGCTCGGCGAGGCCGCGACGCTCGCCGACAGAGTTCGGGAAACGAGCGGCGACCGGGTGCTCGTGCCCGATCTGATGAGAGAAGAACGTCGTTCGGTGCTCGAAAACTACACCGAGGGGGCTGGACTTACGGTCGAGAGCTACCCGCACGACGATGCGAACGCGGATATAGAGGCGCTCTCGGAGCTCGTAAGCGAGGAGACGGTGATGATCTACGCCGAAAATCCCACCGTCCGGGGGACCATCGAGGAGGAACTGGAGGAGATCGCGGCGCTCACCCACGCGAACGACGCGCTGTTCGTCCTCGGCTCGGACCCAGTGGCGCTGTCGGTGCTCGAAGAGCCGGGAGAGATCGGTGCCGATGTAGTAATCGGCGATGCCGCGACGCTCGGACTGGGCGCGAGCTACGGGATGGGACTCGGGGTCTTTGCCACCCGCGAGGAGTTCGTCCGACAGGTTCCCGGTCGGCTGGTCGGCGTGAGCACCGATTCGGCGGGCGAGCGAACGTACACGCTGACGCTCCAGACCAGAGAGCAGCACATTCGCCGTGAGCGCGCGACATCCAATATCTGTACGAATCAGGCGTGGGTCGCCCTGCGGACGGCGATCCACGCGGCCTGGCTCGGGCCCGGTGGGTTAATCGATCTCGCCCGCGAGTGTCTCGAAGCGCCCGTCGAGCTGGCGGAGCGACTCGACGACATCGACGGCGTGCAGGCTCCGGTCCACGACCGCCACCAGTTCCGTGAGTTCGTCGTTTCGACTGATCAGCCCGCAGAAGCGGT
>JADFQH010000251.1:1061-2174 GCA_022561895.1 Methanobacteriota archaeon
CGAGAGAGCTTAGAGGAGTACGAGTTCGCAGTCCACGCGATCGACGACCATCTGATACAGGTCTGTGTGACCGAAACCAATCGGGACCACGTGGATGCGTTCGTCACCGCATTCAGGGAGGCAGCAAAATGACGCTCGCCACGAGCGGTACGTTCGCGTTCGCTCACGTAAACCACCGAAGCACACTTCGTGCGCTTCGAGCCTTATTCGAACCACGGAGGTGGTTCGAATGAGATACAACCAAGCGCGCTGGAACACCGACGACGATGGGTATGAGTCGCATCTCGCCGAAAAGAACGAAACGAGCGTCGACACCGAGGACGTGCCGCTACCGGATAGCCTGAAACGCGACTCGTTGACGCTGCCCGAGCTTTCGGAACCCGAACTCGCCCGGCACTACACCCGCCTCTCTCAGATGAACTACGGGGTCGAGTCGGGACCCTACCCGCTGGGGAGCTGTACGATGAAGTACAACCCGAAGTTCACCGAGGATGTCGCGGCGCTCCCGCAGGCGGCGGTTCACCCGGACCGCTCGCCCGAGAGCGTCCAAGGAACGCTCGAACTCCTCGCGAAGTTAGAAACACAGCTCGCGCGGATCGGTGGGATGGACGCCGTAACGCTCCAGCCGCCCGCGGGCGCGGCCGGCGAGTTCGTCGGCATCCTGATCGCGAAGGCCTATCACGAATCCCGAGACGACGAGCGAGCCGAGGTCGTCGTGCCCGACGCGGCCCACGGAACGAACTTCGCGAGCGCCGCGATGGGCGGCTACGACGTGGTCGAACTCCCCTCGGGCGACGATGGTCGAGTGGATCTCGAGGCGCTTGAGGCCGCACTCTCCGAGGAGACCGCTGCGCTGATGTTGACGAACCCCAATACATTGGGGCTGTTCGAGCGCGATATCGAGGAGATCGCGGGAATGGTCCACGACGTGGGTGGCTTGCTCTACTACGATGGCGCGAACCTGAACGCCCTTCTTGGAAGAGCTCGCCCCGGCGACATGGGCTTTGACATCATGCACTACAACGTCCACAAGACGTTCGCAACACCCCACGGCGGGGGCGGTCCGGGTGCCGGACCGGTGGGCGTCACCGAAGCGCTTGCCGACTTCTTGCC